>CAYXDL010000371.1:0-2927 GCA_964463775.1 uncultured Hyphomicrobiales bacterium | reverse complement strand
CGACACCGCCATACAACACCCACAGGACGCCTGCGATGATCATCAGGAAGGGCAGCACGCGCGGCAGGATGGCGAAGCGTTCCTTCCAGCTGACCCGCCGCTGCATGGAAAAGCGGTAGCCGGAGCGCCAGGCGGTGAACAGCGACCAGGCCATGAACAGGCCGGTCAGCAGCAGCCCCGGCAGCAGACCGGCCAGAAACAACCGCCCGATCGAGGTTTCGGTCGCGATACCATAGACGATCATGGTGATCGATGGCGGAATCAGAATGCCCAGCGTTCCGCCCGCGGCGATGGCGCCGGTGGCCAGCCCGTCCGGATAGCCGCGCTGACGCATCTCCGGTATGCCCATCTTGCCGATGGCAGCACAGGTGGCAGGAGAAGAGCCGGAAAGAGCGGCGAAGATGGAGCAGGCGCCGATATTGGAAATGATCAGCCCGCCCGGTACCCGGTTCAGCCAGCGGTCCAGCGCCTCGTAAAGATCCCGGCCGGCAGGGGAGGCGGCAACAGCCGCCCCCATGACGATGAACATCGGGATGGACAGCAGGGTGAATTCGGCAAGGCCGGAAAAGAAATTCTCCCCCAGCGAGGAAATCGCCAGCGGCCCCTTCAGCATCACGGGGAAGGCGATGGCGGTGATGGCCAGCGCAAAGGCCACAGGCACGCGCAGGGCCAGAAGGACAATCAGTGCCAGGCCGATCAGCAGGCCGATGGTTCCCGGTTCCATGCTCAGTGCCCTCCCATCACGGCATCGTCCCGGCCGAGCCAGACCCTGATCATGCAGGCGATGCTCTGCAAGGCCAGCAGAGCAAAACCGACCGGCATCGCGGAATAGGGAATCCATAACGGGAATTCATAGATCGATTCCGTGGTCCAGTCGCCTTCATATGCCTCCCATGTGATGGCGGCGCCCTTGTAGAACATCAGGGCCGCGAACAGAAAGACGATGGCATCTCCTGCCGCCAGCATGATCCGCCGGGGTCCGGGCGGGGCATAGGCGGTAACCAGGCCGACGGCGACATGGCCGCGTTCCTTCAGCACCCAGGCGCTGCCGAGCAGGGTGGCGGCGACCAGCGAAAAGGTCACCACCTCGGTCTGCCAGGCGGTCGATTCCACCAGCACATAACGGATGAACACCATCTGGGTCACCATGAGGATTGCAATGCCGATCAGGGCGGCGGCGGCGATGCCCGCCAGAAGCGACAGGCGTTCGATCAGGCTCACCACAGTTTTCACCATGGGGCTTCTCCCGGTGCGGAAATTGACCAAAAAGGGAAGGGTAGACCGCCTGCCGGAGGGGATCAATAAATCCGGCAGGCGGATGTGTGCTATTTGACCGCCAGGGCCTTGGCGATCAGTTCCTTGCCACCTTTCACTTTCTTGGCGAAGGCGGCATAGGAGGTCTTGTCGGCGATCTTGCGCCAGGCGGCGGCCTGTTCGGCCGTCATGGTCACGACCTTCACACCGGCCTTGGAAAAGACATCGACCATTTTCTGATCCAGCTGGGCTGCCTGTTTGGCGAACCAGTCCTCGGCCTTCTGTCCGGCGGCGAGAACGGCGGCCTTCTGCGCGTCATTCAGCTTGTTGAAGGAAGCCTTCGACATCAGGATCGGTTCATACATGAACCACAGGGCGTGTTCTCCCGGGGCGGTCAGGCATTTGACCTGCTCATAGATGCGGTAGGAAACGAAGGAGCCGGAGGAGGTATTGGCACCGTCGAGCACCCCTTGCTGCAGCGCGGTATAGATTTCGGAAGAGGGCATCGACTGAATCGAGGCGCCGGCCCCCTGCAGCATGCGGTTGAAGGCCTTGCCGGCGGCACGGAAGACCTGACCCTTCACATCATCGGGCCAGAGAACGCATTTCTTCTTGGAGGCAAAGCCCCCCGCCAGCCAGGCATCGGAAATCACCATGACACCCGCGTCATTGATGATTTTCTTGATATCGGCCATGAAGGGTGAATCGTTCAGCCGCGCCGCATGTTCGTGATTCTTGACCAGGCCGGGCATCAGCGTTGCATCGAATTCCGGATGGCGCTTGGCCGCATAGGCCAGCGGAAAGGCGGAGATGTCCAGCTCTCCCGTCGTCAGCGGCGCCCATTGTTCCTTCGGCTTATACAGGGATTTGGACGGAAAGATCTTCAGCGTCACCCCGGTGCCGGATTTGGCCAGTTCATCGGCGATGATCTGCACCATCTGATGGCGCACATCCTTGGTGTTCCACTGATGCGATGCGCGAAGCTCCAGCGCCGATGCGCCTGTTGCGCCCATCCCCAGCATCAGGGCCGAGATGGTTATGCCCATTGCCGCCCGCCGGCATGACTTTGCGGAATATATCGTCATTGCTTTCCTCCCATGGCCATCGGTTGCGATGGTTGTTTCATTGCCGTGTTGCGCCGCGTTTGGCGGCTGTTGTTACCGGCTGTGTTTATCTGGATAAATTCATCCATTCTTGTATACATGTCAAGAAATCGTGCATACGATCAGGGAAGAGGATCTGGCAGGGAGCCTGTAAAAATGCAGACGAGGCCGCTGAAACGTGCTGATGCGCTGCGCCAAGTGCTGGAGGATGAAATCGCCACCGGCCGCCTGCCGCCCGGATCACGGCTGGAAGAGGTGGTTCTGGCCGAACGCTTCGGTGTTTCGCGCACGCCGATCCGCGAGGCGCTGCAGAAGCTTTCGGCCTCGGGCCTGGTCGAGCTCAGGCCAAGGCGTTCAGCGGTCGTTGCCTCGCTCAGCCTGGAAAGGCTGCTGGAAATGTTTGAGGTTATGGCCGAGACGGAAGCCATCTGCGGCCGCCTTGCCGCCCGCCGCATGCTGCCTGATGAACGTGCGGCCCTGCTGGCACAGCATGAACGCTGCGGTGAGGCCGGCGCATCGGGCGATGCCGATCTGTATTATGCCGAAAACGCCGCCTTTCACGGCCTGATC
>CAYXDL010000370.1:0-2933 GCA_964463775.1 uncultured Hyphomicrobiales bacterium | reverse complement strand
GTCGGTACCGTCATCCGCGCCGAACCTTACCCGGAGGCCCGGAAACCGGCGATCAAGCTCTGGGTCGATTTTGGCAGCGCGATCGGCATACGCAAATCCTCGGCTCAGATCACGGCCAATTACACCCCTGAAACGCTGATCGGGCGCCAGATCGTCGCCGTGGTCAATTTTCCCCCGCGCCAAATCGGCAAGTTCATGTCGGAAATTCTTGTCCTCGGCGTGCCCGATGACAATGGCGAGGTATGTCTGCTGGGTCCGGACAAGAAGGTCCCCGATGGCGGGCGCATGTACTGAAACCACCGCATGACAGACCGGCGTCTCCTGCCCGGCCAGTTTCCGTCCGCACCTGTCGTTTCCGTGCAAAACCGTTTGCTTCCCGCAGGACAGCGAAAGATAGAAACAGAAGAGGGGTGGCGGCCCGACGAAGCTGTTGGGGGGGGGATATCAGGGAGGCATTCACCGGGCCACCGGTAAGAATAAAAAACTATACTGTTCAGTTTAGGTTTCATGATCCCCTTTTCAAGGGCTGAGAACCTGTTTTTTCCACCCCGCGGCTTTTCCGCCATCACATCATCGCGATCATCCTTCATGCACCTGTCCGGCAAGAGGAATGATTTGCTCCGCATTCCGGCATGATTGGGGGTTTCATCCTTCCGGTTCCCTGATTATACCTTTAGCGGTCCCCCATTGGGTTGCCGGCGGCGGCCCGCCGCCTTTCAAGGAGTGTCCCGAACGATGACCACCCCAGACAACGACGTTCTGAACCTGCTTGGCGATCTGATCGGCATGGCCTGCAAGGCCGGTGCGGATGCAGCCGATGCCGTTGCCGTGAACAGCACATCGCTTTCCGTATCCTGCCGCCTTGGCCGGCCCGAGGATCTGGAACGCTCCGAATCACGCGATATCGGTCTTCGAGTCTTTATCGGCCGCTCACAGGCCATTGTCTCCAGCAGTGATGACAGCCCCGGGGCACGTAATGCCATGGTGGAACGCGCCATCGCCATGGCCCGGCTGACCCCGGAGGATCCCTTTTGCGGCCTGGCACCGGCGGAACGGCTGGCCCGTGATCTGCCCGATCTCGATCTGAATGATCCCATGGAACCGGACAGTGAAACCCTGATCGCCATGGCCCTGAAAGCCGAAGAAGCGGGGCGTGCCGTCAGGGGGGTCACCAATTCCGAAGGGGCCGATGCCGCATGGAGCCGCCATGGCATCGCACTGGCCACCAGCCATGGTTTCGCCGGAACCTATGCGGGCAGCAGCTTCAGCCTGTCAGCCTCAATGATCGCGGGCAGGGATACGGGAATGGAGCGCGATTACGATTTCACCTCCGCCCGTCATTTCGCCGATCTCTGCGCAGCGGAGGAAATCGGTGCCACGGCCGGGGAACGCGCCGTTGCCAGGCTCAACCCGCGCAAGATGCCTTCCTGCACTGTTCCGGTCATTTTCGACCGCCGGGTTTCGGCCAGTCTGCTCGGCCATTTTTCCGGCGCCATCAACGGCAGTGCCGTCGCCCGCGGCACCAGCTTTCTCAAGAATGCGATGGACCAGCCGGTCTTCTCCCCCGCCGTTACCATCATCGATGATCCCCACCGCCTGCGGGGGCTGCGCTCCAAACCCTTCGATGGCGAAGGTGTGGCCAATCAGCCGCTGGAACTGGTGAAAAACGGCATATTGGGAAGCTGGTTGCTCGATTCCACCGCCGCCCGGCAGCTCAACCTGCAGACAAACGGCCGTGCCGGCCGGGGCACCGGATCGCCGCCATCGCCCGCACCGACCAATCTGTACATGCAGGCGGGCAATCTGCCGCTGAAAGCCCTGCTGGCGGATATCGCAAGCGGCTTTTATGTCACCGAACTGATCGGCATGGGCGTCAATGGCGTCACCGGCGATTACAGCCGCGGCGCATCCGGCTTCTGGATCGAAAACGGCGAAATCGCCTTTCCCGTATCGGGCATGACCATTGCCGGTAACCTCAAGGACATGTTCCGTCACATGACCCCGGCGGATGACCTGGAATTCCGCTATGGCACCAACGCTCCGACCCTGCGCATCGATGGTATGACGGTGGCGGGAGACTGATGTGAACGATGCCCTGAAGGCCGATCACTCTCTGCTGAACGGCGCCGTGCGCGAAGCGGGGGCGCTGGCGCTCGATTATTTCCGCAAGGGCGCCCGATCATGGGAAAAGGAAAAGGGACACCCGGTTACGGAAGCCGATCTGGCCGTCAACGACCTGCTGCATGAGCGGCTGGCCGGATCCCGGCCCGGTTACGGCTGGCTGTCGGAGGAGACAGCCGACAACCCCGAACGGCTGAGCAAAAAGCACGTCTGGATCGTCGATCCCATAGACGGCACCCGCGCCTTCATGAAAGGTCTGCCGGAATTTTCCGTCTGCGCCGCCCTGGTCGAAGACGGCAAGCCGGTTCTCGGCGCCGTGTTCAATCCGGCCAGCGATGAATTCTTCGAAGCCCGGCTGGGGCAGGGGACGCTGCTGAACGGAAAACGGGTCGTTATCCGTGCCGGCGCCAGGCTGAAGGATGCCCATTTCCTGACCTCGGAGCGAACATTCAAACGCAGGGACTGGCCCCGCCCGCAGCAGAGTTTCAGGCGCACCTGGATGAGTTCCATCGCCTACCGCATGGCGATTGTGGCATCGGGGCGCTTTGACGTCGCCATCTCCCTGGCCCCGAAAAGCGACTGGGATATCGCCGCCGCCGATCTGATCATGACCGAGGCCGGCGCCCTGTGCACCGACCGCGAAGGAAAGGGCTTCACCTATAATCAGCCCGTTCCCCGCCAGAACAGTGTTGTCGGTGCCGCCCCGGCACTGCATGCGGAGCTTCTGGCCATGCTGGCCGAACACAGGCATAAGACATGAGAAAGGCCCGGCGTATTCGCCGGACCCCCCTGCGTCCTGAGCCTTTTCAGAG
>CAYXDL010000369.1:233-2938 GCA_964463775.1 uncultured Hyphomicrobiales bacterium | reverse complement strand
AGGATGCAGGCGATGAATCCCCGCCGGCAGCGCAACCGCAGAAGCGAGGAGAGATGAGTATGTCGCCGAAAGCGCGGCGCATGCGCTTTGTTCTGATTGCGCTTGCAATGCTGTTTACCGCTGCGGGGCTGATCCTGTATGCGCTGGACGATAATCTGGTCTATTTCTACAGTCCGACCGATGTTCAGGAAAAACACATCGCCCCTGACACCCGCATCCGCATCGGCGGCCTGGTCGAGGAAGGATCGGTGGTGCGCAAGGGCAATGATGTCTCCTTCCGGGTGACGGATCTTTCCAATTCCATTCCCGTGCGTTTCACCGGCGCTCTGCCGGATCTGTTCCGCGAGGGGCAGGGGGTTGTCACAGAAGGCAGGCTGACGGAGGATGGCGTGTTCATCGCTTCGGAAGTGCTGGCCAAACACGATGAAAAATACATGCCGCCGGAGGTGGCCGACGCGCTGAAGCGTTCGGGCCAGTGGCAGGGTGGCGGGAAAGGCGGATCATGATACCGGAGCTGGGACATTTCGCGCTGATACTGGCGCTTGTGGTCTTGATCGTGCAGGCCGTGGTGCCGCAGATTGGCGCCGCCACCGGCCGCGCGGGCTGGATGAAGGTTGCGGATATGGCGGCGATGCTTCAGGTGCTGCTGGTCGGCATTGCCTTTGCAGCGCTGATGACCGCTTATATACAGTCTGATTTTTCGGTGCTGAACGTTGCCGAAAACTCGCATACCGACAAGCCCTTTCTCTACAAGATCACCGGTGTCTGGGCCAACCATGAGGGCTCGCTGCTGCTGTGGATCCTCATTCTGGCGATTTACGGTGCGGCGGTGGCCGTTTTTGGCGACAATCTGCCGCCGCGGCTGAAGGCCCGGGTGCTGGCGGTACAGGCAACGGTCGGTGTGGGATTCCTGTTGTTCATCCTTGCCACCTCCAATCCGTTTCTCCGCCTCGATCCGGCGCCGGTGCAGGGCAATGGCATGAACCCGCTGCTGCAGGATCCGGGGCTGGCTTTCCATCCGCCGTTCCTCTATCTCGGCTATGTGGGGCTTTCCATTGCCTTTTCCTTTTCCATTGCCGCGCTGATCGAGGGGCGCGTCGATCCCGCCTGGGCGCGCTGGGTGCGGCCCTGGACACTAACGGCCTGGATCTTTCTGACCATCGGCATCGCCATCGGTTCCTACTGGGCCTATTACGAGCTTGGCTGGGGCGGCTGGTGGTTCTGGGACCCCGTGGAGAATGCCTCCTTCATGCCGTGGCTGGCGGCGACGGCGCTGCTGCATTCGGCCATTGTGGTCGAAAAGCGCGATGCGCTGAAGAACTGGACCATCCTTCTGGCCATTCTGGCGTTTTCGCTGTCGCTGCTCGGCACCTTTATCGTTCGGTCCGGTGTGCTGAATTCCGTCCATGCCTTTGCCAGTGATCCGGCGCGCGGTTTCTACATCCTGCTTTTTCTGGCCAGCGTGGTCGGCGGGGCGTTGTTTCTCTATGCCCTGCGCGCACCGGGCATGAAGCTCGGCGGTGTTTTCGCCCCGATCAGCCGTGAAGGAGCGCTGGTGCTGAATAACCTGCTGCTGGTGGCGGCGACGGCGACCGTGCTGATCGGCACATTGTATCCCCTGTTTCTCGATGCCCTGACAGGCGAGAAGGTCTCCGTCGGCCCGCCCTTTTACAACGCAACTTTTGTACCGCTGATCGCGCCGCTGCTGGCGACATTGTCCGTCGGCCCGATGCTGGCCTGGAAACGGGGTGATCTGGCCGGAGTTCTGTCGCGGCTGAAGGCTGCGTTTGCCATCGCCTTTCTCGGGGCGGTGCTGACCCTGTGGCTGGCCAAAGGCGTGACGCCGCTGGCCATTCTCGGCATGGCTCTGGGGCTGTGGCTGGTTTTCGGCGCGCTGACCGAATTCGCCGAACGCATCAGACTGTTCGCCATTCCGCTGGAAAAATCCGTCAAACGGGCCAAGGGCCTGCCGAAATCGGCCTGGGGTATGACGCTGGCCCATCTTGGGGTCGGGGTGCTGGTGCTGGGCATCACCATATCCGACACCTGGGAGGATGAGGTGCTGACCTCCGCCCGGCCCGGCGATACACTTCAGGTGGCGGGGTATGATCTGGAATTTCAGAAGATCGGCACGGTACCGGGGCCGAATTACCAGGCGTTGCAGGCAACCTTCAGGGTTACCCGCGATGGTGAGTTGGTGACGATGCTTTATCCCTCTGTGCGCACCTTCACCAATCCGCCGATGCAGACGACGGAAGCCGCCATTCGTCCGACCCTGTTCGGCGATATCTATCTGGCACTGGGGGAACCGGACGGCGATGGTGCCTATGCATTCCGTCTCTATTACAAGCCATTCGTTATCTGGATCTGGCTTGGCGGGTTGTTCATGGCTATTGGCGGGCTGGTTTCCCTGGCGGACCGGCGGCACCGCATCGGCGCCCCGGTGCGCCGGCGCGCCCGTCCGGCACCGAGCGCGGCTGAATAGGAGCGGATCTGATGAGCGAAGGCGATGGCATGACGAAAGCGCCTGTCTCGACCCTGCGCCGGGTCATTCTGGCGATGATTCCAGTTCTGATCTTTGTCGTTCTGGCGGCGTTTCTGCTGCGGGGGCTCGATCTCAATCCGAAGGAGATTCCCTCGGTGATGATCGACAAACCGGTGCCGGAGTTTTCCCTGCCGCCCTTGCCGCGCCGCGATGACCGGGG
>CAYXDL010000369.1:0-223 GCA_964463775.1 uncultured Hyphomicrobiales bacterium | reverse complement strand
CTGCCGCGCCGAACATCCGATCCTGATGGATCTGAAGGAGCGCGGTATCGTGGCCATTCACGGCATGGACTACAAGGACAAGCCCGAGGACGGTCAGCGCTGGCTTGAGAATCTCGGCGATCCTTATGATCTGGTCGGCAATGACCTCAGCGGCCGGGTCGGGATCAACTGGGGTGTGTATGGCGTGCCGGAAACCTTTCTGGTCAGTGGCGAGGGGCGCATC
>CAYXDL010000368.1:0-2981 GCA_964463775.1 uncultured Hyphomicrobiales bacterium | reverse complement strand
CTGTGACATCGGCGGGGGCGGCAATGATGGCGGCTGCCGTGCCAAGATTGCTGTTGGGGCCGGAAACGCTGATGATGCTGGCCTGGGCCGTGCCAGCAAGACCCAGCATCAGCGCCGCACCGGCAACAGTATGAACAAATTTCCGCATCGTGTTTCCTTTCATGGTCGTTTTGTTTGTTTGCATGAAGGCGATGCCACAATGGGGTTCTTTATTGTTGCCTGCTGAAATTCCGGTCGGTACAGGGCATTGTTTTGATATGGATAAGCAATGATCGTGCCATATTCTTATCCTCTTGATTTTGCTTCAAAAAGAGTATTTTCATGTTTCTGCACTCGCCAGAAGTGTAAAAAAAGCCGACATCCGCCGCCCCCTGCAGGTTCCGGGGCTTGAAAAAAAGCACCGGCACCCCATATCAGCAGACAGGATGCCAATATCGCCCGCCGGTGCCTTAACGGGCCGGAAATGGTGATGGCAATGGCCGGATGGCGTTGCCCGGGGTGCGGATGCGCGCCCGTGATATGGCTCACGGCCCCGCAGGGCGGGGCGGCATGTTGCTCGAAGGAGGATATGTGATGAGCAGAATAGATTTTACCCCGCTGTTTCGTTCCACGGTCGGTTTCGATCGTATGACCGACTTGCTGGAGAGTGCCCTGAACCGCGAAGATGCAGGTGGCTATCCGCCTTACAACATCGAAAAGCTGGGCAAGGATGATTACCGCATCACGCTTGCGGTTGCCGGTTTTTCTCCTGAGGATGTGGAGATTGAGGTACGCGACGGCGTGCTGACGATAACCGGCAAGGGCAGTGATGACAAACCCGATGTGACCTATCTGCATCGCGGTATTGCCGAGCGCAATTTCCGCCGCACCTTCCGCCTGGCGGAACATGTGAAGGTGATTGATGCAACTATGGAGAACGGGCTGCTGCATATCAATCTGACCCATGAACTGCCCGAAGCGATGAAGCCCCGGCGGATCAAGATTACCTCCGCCAGGACGGGATCGGACAAGCTGGTCGAAGCCGGGAATGCCTGAGCGGATGACGCCCGGGAACCCGGCAGGGGCAGTGTGATACGGAATTCTGAAGATCGGCGGTGAACCCAGGGCGTTCCCCATCCCCCCTCATCCCCCCCGAGAGGGGAGCGCCTTCACCGCCTTTGCCGCGAATGCGGCTGGGGATGATACCCTGCCCCGAGGGTGTCATCCCCTTTTTTTCGTTCCCGTTGCATACCCGTCTAAAATATCTATTGACATATGACGGATGATATGCAATAAGGTTGTCATCATCGCATTGGTGCGTCAACAGCCCGCTAGGCGGCAATTTACGGCCGGTCAGTTTCGGGCAGCTGGTTTTTCAGACGTGTCCGGTTTTTCAGACGTGTCTTGCTGGTGATGCATATATGAACGGCGTTCGCGGAAGCGGTGTTCATGGAAAACAATCAATTTTCAGAGCCTGCGGCTTGCCGCGGGTTTTTTTATGGCTGGTGTCTTGCGCCTCTGTCCGGCCTCCGGACGGCGGAAGGATTTCATTCGCCGTTTGATGCTGCCTGTTTTGGTTTCGGGCTTTCCTGAGTTTCCGGGGTGGTGTCCGATGCCGATCGCTTCGGGCAGGGGCGTTGTTCGGCCCCGTGCTTTTTCAGCAGTGAGGCAATGATCCCCTTGCGGCGCAGGGTAATGATGACCTGATCGATTGCTTCTCCGTTCTCCGTGCCGATCCTACCGGTGTTGCGGAGAATGACATAGGGTTGTGTCCACAGGTGGATGGGCGGGGCCAATGCCAGATCCGCCCGTTTCTGCCGCCGCCGTTCGGCATCGAACAGCGAGCGGGCAAAATGACTGCCCATCACCACCGCATCGACGCGTTCTCCGACCAGCAGTCTGGCCATGACGGCATCGCCTTTGGCGGCAATGAATCTGACGCCGGTTCTTTCCCGCAGGCGGCTTGAGAACATGCCGCCGGGCAGGCTGGCGAGCACGCGCCCCCTCAGCTCGTCCAGATTGCGGACGGGGTTTTTCTTCAGGCTGTACAGGGTGATGGAAAAGCAGAAGAGCGGTTCTCCGGTTTCCATGATCCCCTCGCTCCAGCGCATGGGGATGAACAGGGCCAGGTCGATGTTCCGTTCCAGAATCAGCTTGCGGATACGTGGGATGCTGGCAATCTGCGGATGGAAACGGAGGCCGGTTTCCGAAGCGATCGCATCGAGAATGTCGATGCCAAGCCCTCTGATGCCGTCACTTTCCTGTATGGCAAAGGGTGGCGTATCCGGCAGGGTGATGCTCAGGGGACGGGATGATCTGTTCAGAGCGGCATCACTGGCAGGGGCGTCTTGCATTGTCGCGGCGATCATGCCTGTGGCGGCAACAAATAAGAGCAGCCCGTGCGGAAAACGCAACGGAAATATCCGTTTCCATTTTCCCATCCGTTTTCGTTGCCGCCGCCGGGAACCCGGTCCGAATACCATGATGCCGCACTCAATTGCTGCAGGAGGTTCCCGGGATCATGTCCCCCGGAATCATGCTCCTTTTCTTCAGCTTACCATGCTTTACCAACTTTAAGTAGTGAGCGATATGGCGACATCCAGACATGTGCGTACAGGACGCCCGCGTGCCGGTCTGAACCGGCGGCAGGAAAACTTCATTGCCGAATATCTGGTCGATTTCAATGCCGCCCGTGCGGCCCGGGCGGCGGGATATTCAGGCCGTAACGCCGGTTACCGGCTGCTGCGTGATGAGCGCATCCGTGCGCGTATCGAGCGGGTCCAGAAAAAGCGTCGGGCCGATGCCCGTGTCCGTGCCGACCGGGTGATTGCCGAGCTGGCCGATATCGCCTTCTCCGACATACGCGATTATGCCGATTTCGATGACAGGGGCGTGCGCCTGAAACCATCGCACAGCATCAGCGCCGATGCCGCCCGCGCCATTGCCGAAATCCGCAGCCAGCCGGGGGAAAAGGGGCCGCGCAGTGTCGTCAAGCTGCATGA
>CAYXDL010000367.1:0-2982 GCA_964463775.1 uncultured Hyphomicrobiales bacterium | reverse complement strand
GCGGAACAGCATGGCCAGCAGGCCGCCGAGGCCAAGCATGACCACCGAGGTCAGCATGCCCTTGATGGCGATATGCCGGTAGTCATCGGAAAACAGCAGGGTGCGGATGCTCATGCTGCCGATGATGTCTCCGGGCTCCCAATGGGGTTTTCCGCCCATGCGTGCGGCGTCGAGTTCATGCGCCATTGTCTTTATCTCCTCGATTGCTTTCTTGTCTCTTCCTCAGGCGCGAACGACCAGCCAGGCCTTCATCTGGGCATGGCCAACTCCGCAATAATTCAGACACTGAATCAGATATTTCCCCGGTTTCTCCGGAGTCCGGATCCAGATATCCCGCTCACGCCCGGGATCGAATTCGGTCGTGATACCGACGGCGGGAATGTTGAAACCATGAATGACGTCGTTGCTGAAAATCCTGAACAACACCCGCTCGCCGGGTTTGACGATGACGGCATTGCGGCTGATTTCATTCTCATCCGTCAGAAAGGCGAACCCCCACTGAAAGGCAATGACCTTCAGCTCCCGGTCGAACTTGCCCGTTGGTTCGGTGGGCTCGGCCGTCAGAACGCCGGATTCACGTATGGCCGCCTGGTAATCGGTGAAAATTCTGCTGCTGCTGTCTTCCGCATACCAGGCGAGCGCCAGCAGCATGACGATAAAGCCGATTTCCACCCGGTATTTCAGCCGCCAGCGTTTTGGCCAGAACAAGGCCAGAAACAACCCGGCGATGCCAAGAAGCCCCAGCCCGAAAACTATGGTCATCATCAAAGCCTGATAACCGCTTAATCCAAGCGCATTTTCCATTTTATTCTCCCGTTTTTCCCCCTGTGCTTCCTGCCTTACCGGCAGGAAAGGGTGTTACCTCCATGATCTGCAGGCGCGGATAGCCGCCGGTGAGAACCGGCAAAGACGGCAGCCAGCAGATGAACCGTTTTTTCGGTTCAGCTTCGCGGTGGTTTCAGCAGGGAAAGGAGATTGCGGGCATGGATGCCGGTATCGGCGCATGCATAGGCAACCATGGTATAATGTCGTGCCAGGTTGCCGGCATTGGCTTCGGGTTCGAGATTGCAGCCATAACAGCGTGCGCGCATGGCGATATCGCCGGATTTGGCATCAGTGGAGAAAAAGGCGGCTTTTGCTCCGGCGGGGAGCGCGCCGCGGCTCTCCGTCATTCCGGCCGAAGAGGCGGTAAGCGGACAGACATGACCGGATGTCGCCGCCGCCGGAGCGGGGAGGCTGGCGGAAGCCATTGCCGGTCTGGCCATGACGGACGAAAATGCCCCGGCCATGATGGTGAGCACCAGGGTGATTGCGATCAGTCTGTGAAGAATGCTTCTCACCATCATTAAAGTATAACTGCGGCATTTTGCCCGATCGTTCACATTTTCGTGATCATGTTTTTCCACTGGCGGTAAACAATGACTTTTACCGCATTGTTGATCAGAAACCAGACAAACGCATATCCCCATATGGCAAGCGCATATCCCCATCCGATCGGGGTGACGAACCAGCCATAGACCGCTGCCAGTGTTCCTGCGATCTGGGTGATTTCCGTTACCACGAACAGGCGCCAGCTCGGCCAGGGACGTTGCCAGAATGCCCCGGTATTGCGGGTCAGGTAGATGGTCATGTGCCCGGCGACAAGCAGTTTCAGAAAGATCAGGGTTCTGATGGTTTCCCGATCCAGCCGCAGATACCGTTCCGCGACCCAGAACAGGAAGAATGTGGAAACGACCCCCATCACACCCAGCACGGTGCTGAGCGTCAGAACCCGGCGCATGTTCCAGCGTACGGGCCGCATGGCCACCGGTGCGTTGTCATAGGCGATCATCATGATCGGGAAATCGTTCAGGATCGCCAGCAGCACGATCATGACGGCGGTAACCGGATAGAAATTGAACACCAGGATGGAAAGGGTCATGAACAGCAGAACGCGGATGGTTTCGGCGATTCTGAACACGGCATAACTGTTCATGCGTTCGAAGATCTTGCGCGCTTCCTCGATGGCATTGGTGATGACGCTGAGACCGGGGGCCGTGAGGACGAGATCCGCCGCCGCCCGCGCGGCATCGGTGGCGCCACTGACGGCAATGCCGACATCGGCCTGTTTCAGGGCCGGAGCGTCATTGACCCCGTCACCGGTCATGGCGACGATATGGCCCCGTTCCTGAAGTTCGCGCACGATCCGGTATTTGTGCTCGGGAAAGACTTCGGCGAAGCCATCGGCCCGTTCGATCCGCTCACCGTCATGGCCGCCATCAGGGCTGAAAACGTCATGGGCGGCCACGATGTCGGAGCCGATATGCAGCTTTGCCGCGATTTCCCGTGCTATGGCCAGATTGTCCCCCGTGACCATCTGAATTTTCAACCCCATTTTCCGCGCGGATTCGATGGTGGCCGCCGAATCCTCGCGCGGCGGATCGAACAGGGGCAGAAGGCCGAGAAAGCGCCATGTCCCGGTATCATCATCGCGTAAGGCAATGCCAAGAGTGCGGTAGCCCCGGGTGGCGAAGTCATGAATCAGATTTTCGATTTGCCGCCGCCGCCCGTCATCCGGATGCGTCAGATCGAGAACGACCTGGGGCGCCCCCTTGACCACGGTCAGGCGCCTGCCATGGCTATGCAACTCGGCCTCCGCCCGTTTTCTGACCGGATCGAAGGGGATGAAACGAAGAAGCTGATGCTCTTCCAGAGCGCTGTCGTCATCGAGGGCGGAAAAAATCGCACTGTCGATGGCATCCCCGTCATGATCCTGCCGGGATGCAAGGGCCGCGAAAAGCAGCAACTCCCGTTCATCGCGCGCATCCAGCAGGGCCGGGGGGCCGATGGTGAGGCGATTCTGCGTCAATGTGCCGGTTTTGTCGGAGCAGAGAATGTCGAGTCCGGCCATTTCCTCAATCGCCACCAGTCGCGAAACGATGGCTTTCATGCGGGCCAGCGTGACGGTGCCAACAGCCATGGTGACCGAGAGTACGGCCGGCA
>CAYXDL010000366.1:0-2984 GCA_964463775.1 uncultured Hyphomicrobiales bacterium | reverse complement strand
TGATCTTTCAGGAGCCGATGACCTCGCTCAACCCGCTGCACACGATTGAAAAGCAGGTGAATGAAGTATTGCTTCTGCACAAGAAGCTGACGCGCGAAGCCGCGCGCGAGCGTACCCTTGAACTGCTGCATCTCGTCGGGCTGGAAAATGCCGAAAAACGTCTGAACGATTATCCCCATCAGCTCTCCGGCGGCCAGCGCCAGCGGGTGATGATCGCCATGGCCCTGGCCAATGAACCCGATCTGCTGATCGCCGATGAGCCGACCACGGCGCTGGATGTGACCATCCAGGCGCAGATTCTCGATCTTCTGAAGAAACTTCAGCATCAGTTGGGCATGGCGATGCTGTTCATCACCCACGACCTGGGCATCGTGCGGCGGCTGGCGGAACGCACCTGCGTCATGCATCAGGGGAAGATCGTCGAAACCGGGGAGACCGCCGCCCTGTTCGAACACCCCCGCCATGCCTATACCCGCCATCTGCTGGCCGCCGAACCGAAGGGAGAGCCGGAACCCTATGACAGCGATGCCCCGGTGATCATGGATGCGCGTCATGTAAAGGTCTATTTTCCCATCCGCAAGGGCCTGCTGCGCCGGATTGCCGATTACATCCGCGCGGTTGACGACATCAGCCTGTCGGTGCGCGCGGGGGAGACCGTCGGCCTGGTGGGCGAAAGCGGATCCGGCAAATCAACGCTTGGGCTGGCGCTGCTGCGGTTGTTGCGCAGCCAGGGAGAAATCTATTTCAACGGCAAACCCATACACGGGCGCAATTTCAAGGCCATGCGCCCCCTGCGACCGCAGATGCAGATCGTCTTTCAGGATCCGTTCGCCAGTCTCAGCCCGCGCATGTCGGTGGAACAGATCGTCGGCGAAGGGCTGCGCATCCATAATATCGGCGATGAGCGCGAGCGCTTCGATAAAATCACGAACGCCCTGGAGGAAGTCGGCATCGATCCGTCCATGCGCAACCGCTACCCGCATGAGTTTTCCGGTGGTCAGCGCCAGCGCATCGCCATTGCCCGCGCCCTGGTGCTGAAGCCGCGCTTCATCGTTCTGGACGAGCCGACATCGGCGCTCGATGTTTCGGTTCAGGCACAGATCATCGATCTTCTGCGCGACCTGCAGCGCCGCCACGGCCTTGCCTATCTGTTCATCAGCCACGACCTGAAGGTGGTGCGTGCCCTGGCCGACAAGCTGATCGTCATGCGCCGGGGCAGAGTGGTCGAACAGGGGCCGGCCCACGATATCTTCCATAATCCGCAGCAGGATTACACCAAGGCGCTTCTGGCCGCCGCTTTCGATCTCAAAGTGCGCGCTTCAGATGCCGTATCCCAATAGGGCTCTTGCCCGCTATGCCTCATCCGCCCGCAGGCGCCACAATACCAGCGGGCCGAACAGGCCCCCCAGGGCCAGGACAATGAAGCCGGCACGCCATCCGCCGGCGCCGCCGTCATCAAACAGATCCAGCGCGATGCCGAAACCCAGCGGCGCCAGAAAGGAGCAGGTGAAGCCGATCATCGTATGCAGCGCCATGGTCACCCCCAGATGATCGGGCTCCGCCGCCTCCACCGCACCGGCGGTCAGGGATGCGGAATCCCAGCTTACCGTTACCGCATACAAAAACAGCAGCGGCACCATCCAGGCCGCCTCCAGCCCGGCCAGCAGGCCGATGCCGATCCCCAGCGCCGATGAAAGACTCATCATCGCCTTCAATACCGGTACCCGGCCGAGACGATCGCTGATCTCGATGCCGATGATGCTGGCCGGAAGCCCCATGAGATTGATCGCCGCCGCCAGTGTCGTCGCCTTCAGCGCCAGCGGCAGGCCACCGCCAAGCGATGCCGTATAGGCCAGAAAGGCCACAATCCAGGCGCGGTATCCGAACAACTCCCACAAATGCGCGGCATAGGCGAGAATAAAGGCCATGGCACGGCGATTGGCGAATACGGGCCGGAAATCGAGATCGGGAAAACGCAGCCGCCCCGTTTTCGTGCCCGAAGGCCGCGTTACCGCCACCACCAGCCCCCAGGCAATGGCTGAACCGGCCGCCCCGGCCATGAAGGCCGCCCGCCACCCCGCCGCATGGGCGACCCAGCCGCTCAGCAAATAGGAAACACTGGCGCCGATGGAAAAACAGGCGGTGTAAAAGGCCACCGCCCGTGTCCGCCAGCCATCGGGCACCCGGTCGGTCAGCAGGCGCAGACCGACCATGAAAGTGCCTGCCAGCCCCATCCCGCCGAGAATGCGCCAGAAGACCTCGCTCCAGAACCCGTTGGCGCCAATGGCAAAACCCAGTGCGGCAACAAGTGAAATCGCGGCACCGATGCCATAGATGCGCCGGGCATCCACCGTATCCGTCAGGCTCATCAGCACCGGCACGGCCAGCAGGTAACCGGCGAAATACAACCCGTTGAGCCAGCCGGCCGTGGTGCCGGACAGGGTGAACGCCTCCCGCAGTTCCGGCAGCAGGGCCGCCACGGAAGAAAAGGTCGCCATGCTGACGATCTCGGCCAGGCAGAGCAGGGCGATCAGCACAACGGGCCGGGAAACACCCCCTGCCCGCACCCCGTCAGCGGGCATGGGCCTTCAGGTCATGGATACTGGCCGCCTCACCGCAAAGGGCACAGCCCGGATCCCGGCGCAGGGACACCCGGCGAAAGGTGGTGGTGAGCGCATCGTAAATCAGCAGCTTGCCTGACAGGCTCGCGCCAATACCGAGAATTTCCTTGATCACCTCCACCGCCTGCAGCGAGCCGATCACCCCGGCAACCGCCCCCAGCACCCCGGCCGAGGAGCAGGTCGGCTCCAGATCCGGCGGTGGCGGGGCCGGGAACAGGCAGCGGTAACAGGGATGCGGTGCTCCCAGATGGGATTTGAAGACCGAAAGCTGCCCATAGAATTGCAGAATGGCGCAGGAAACCAGAGTTTAACCGGACAGATGGCAGGCATCGGCCAGCAGGAAACGGGTGGAGAAATTGTCGC
>CAYXDL010000365.1:0-3001 GCA_964463775.1 uncultured Hyphomicrobiales bacterium | reverse complement strand
ATCCGTGTTGCAAGCCTGCGCGAAATGATGTCTGCGGCCATGGGTTTCGGCTTTTTCCCCGCCGGTATCGGCAGGCGCGTGCTGCTGGTCTCCAATTCCGGCGGCCCGGGGGTCATCACCACCGACCGGCTGATC
This sequence comes from uncultured Hyphomicrobiales bacterium, assembly GCA_964463775.1. Classification (GTDB taxonomy): domain Bacteria; phylum Pseudomonadota; class Alphaproteobacteria; order Minwuiales; family Minwuiaceae; genus JALXAG01. The sequence goes on along the minus strand of CAYXDL010000365.1, from coordinate 2,866 downwards.
GATGAAGGGCTGGACATGCCCGCCCTGCCTGCTGCCCTGGCGGCTGAGCTGCGCTCTCTTCTGCCCCCGGAAGCCGCGATTGCCAATCCCATGGATTTGTTGGCCGATGCGCGCGAGGACCGTTTTGCCGCCACCATGAAGGCGGTTTTGTCAGCCCCGGGATCACCTTATGATGCGGTTCTGTCGCTGCATGTGGTGCCGTTCATGGTCGATGCCGGGCCGGTGGTGGCGCAACTGGCTGAAATCGCCGCAGAGGCACGCCTGCCGATGATGCATACGATGATGGGAACGCTGGAGCATCGCGAGGCGTGGTTTGCCGAACTTCGCGCTGCCGGTGTGCCTGTCTTCCGCGATGGCGAGCAGATGGCCCAGGCGGCTGGCCTGCTGGCCCGTTTCCGCCCCGCCTGAGGCGGATACGTCTGGCCCATGAGGTCATCTGTGCGGCGGCGTGGTTTCCTCCGTACAGGCGGGTGAGAGAATGTGCTTTACATCCTCGGGTACCGGTACGGCTTCGATGGCGCCGCTTTCATCATGCCGCGCCCAGACGCGCACCTCGGCTGCCCGGGCAATGTCGAGATCGCCGCGGCGGGCAAGATGCTCGATGGTGAAGGAACTGCGCCCCCATCGGGTAACGATGCTTTCAATACAAAGGGTATCGCCGTCGCGGGCGGGGCGAATGAACTCCGCCTCGTTGCGGACGATGGGCGAACCGAAAATGCCATAGACCTGCTCCAGCTTCTGGCGGGTCAGCCCCACCGACTGAAACATGGCCCAGGTGGCGGCATCGAACCAACGGTGGAAATTGGGGAAGAAAACGATGCCGGCAGGATCGCAATCGCCGAAGGTGACGCGTATTTCATGATGGAACAGGCGGCTGTTCATTCCGTGTCTCGATCTCTGCTGAACCATTGCGTTGCTTTGACCGTGCCCCGTATACAGCGCCCGGCGATGAAATCATAGAGGGTATTGCCGCTTCGGTGTGCCGGACCTATCCTCGGCAAGGCATCGCTTGGGGAGAAAAAGATGAACTATGAATATGAAGCGACCATCCGCTGGACGGGCAATCAGGGTTCCGGTACCTCCGCCTATGATGCCTACAGCCGGGATCATGTGATCGAGATCGACGGCAAGCCACCGATTGCCGCATCCGCCGATCCCGCCTTCAGGGGCGATCCCGCCCGCCATAACCCGGAAGAGTTGCTGCTGGCCTCATTGTCCTCCTGCCATATGCTCTGGTATCTGCATCTGGCGGCCGTAAACAAGATTGTCGTGACCGCCTATACCGACAGGGCGCAGGGGTTCATGGAAATGCCCAAAGGCGGCACCGGGCATTTCACCCGGGCCATACTTCGCCCCGAAGTGACGATTTCGTCCGGGGATGCCGCCCTGGCCGCCCGCCTGCATAAGACGGCTTCGGAACATTGCTTCATAGCCAACTCGGTCAATTTTCCCGTGGAGCATACTCCCCGGATCATTAACGGATTCTGAGCTTTCAGCCGTGATCACGGGGCAGAGAAGAGGAATTTTGTCCTTAATATTGGAAAATAATGATATACTGAAATTTACATATTCTAATTCAACAAAATATGTTGTAGAATGCGAATCGCAATGCCCGGCCGGTAGTTGAGACCGGCAGAACCGGCATGACGAACATGCCGGAGGGCTGAACTGCGTTTTCCTGCTGTTGCAGGGATACAGAGCGGCAGATCAAGGAGATTTTCATGTCTGCTATGTCACGATCACAAGCCAGACCGTATTGGCATCCTCTCGCGGCAGGGGGCATGCTGGGGCTGGCATTGCTGAGCACATTTCTTTTTACCGGTCACGGTTTGGGTTCCAGCGGATTTTTTGCCCGTCTCACCGCATGGCTGTGGGACCTGATGGCGCCGGCCTCGGCAGCGGCAAACGCCTATCTCGGCCCTTATCTGAATGGTCCCGTTCTTAACAGCTGGATCACATGGCAGGTGATCGGAGTCATGCTCGGGGCGGTGGCCAGCGCCGTGAGCAGCGGCCGCTTTCGCCTTGGGATCGAGGGCGGTCCTTCCTCGGCTCGTTCCTCCCGCCTGTTCTGGGCCCTGATCGGTGGCATTCTGGTCGGTTTCGGGTCCCGCCTGGCCCGGGGATGCACCAGCGGCGTCGGTTTGTCCGGCGGTGCGACGCTGGCCGTCGGCGGGTTTCTGTTTCTGATCTGCTTCTTTGCGGCAGGCTTTGCCGTGACCGCTTTTTCACGGAGGCTGTGGCAATGACGCTTCCCCTTTATGACAACGGCATCATTTCCGGGCTGTTTGCTGGCATTCTGTTCGGCTATGCGCTGGAAAGCGGCGGGCTGGGCAGCCCGCGCAAGCTGACGGCACAGTTCACCCTGAAGGACTGGACCGTGTTCAAGGTGATGTTCACGGCGGTTCTGGTTGCTGCCACGGGCCTGTGGCTGGCCGAGGCCATGGGCATTATCGGCGCCAGAAGCGTCTATATCCCCACCGCCTATATGTGGGGTACCTCTATCGGTGGTCTGGCGATCGGGGCCGGCTTTGCCCTGGGTGGCTATTGCCCGGGCACCTCGGCGGCGGGTTTTGCCTCCGGCCGCCTCGATGCTGCCGTGTTCATGGGCGGCATGATCATCGGCATCTGGATCTTTTCAGCCGGTTTCGACGTGCTGGAGCCGGTTTATAACGCCGCCCCCGGACCCCGGGGGCAGACGCTGGCGGAGTTGTTCGGCATTCCCGCCATTGCGGTGATTGCGGCGCTGATCGTGATGGCGGCGATCGGCTGGATCGTGGCTGTCCGGATGGAAGCGCGCAATGGCGGACCGCTGACATATGAGGATGTGAGCGAAGGTTTTCGTGCTACCGGCAGTGATGATACGCCG
>CAYXDL010000364.1:0-3021 GCA_964463775.1 uncultured Hyphomicrobiales bacterium | reverse complement strand
CAATATTGTCCTGCGCGATGACAAATCCTTTCCTCATATTCTGATTACCGGCGATCATGAATTCGCCCGGATCATGAAGCATCGCGGCGCCCGGCGCACCAAGGGGGAATATTTCGGTCCTTTCGCCTCGGCCTCGGCGGTCAATGAAACCCTGGCCTGGCTGCAGCGGGTCTTTCCCCTGCGCAGTTGCAGCGATGCGGAATTTGCCTCCCGCAGCCGCCCGTGCCTTCAGTATCAGATCAAACGCTGTGCCGGCCCCTGTGTCGGGCGCATCAGCGCGGCGGAATATGCCGGGCTGGTCGCCGAGGTCCGCGACTTTCTTACCGGCAAAAGCCAGCAATTGCAGGAGAGATTGCGCCAGCGCATGGAGGAGGCCGCGGCGCGGCTGGATTTCGAGACGGCGGCTGTCTGCCGCGACCGCATACAGGCCATGGCGCAGATCCAGGCTCATCAGGGCATCAATCTGGCCGGCATGCCTGATGCGGATGTCTTCGCGGTGACGGTCGATGGCGGGATGGCCTGTGTACAGGTGTTCTTTTTCCGGGGCGGGCAGAATTTCGGCAATCGTGCCTATTATCCGGCCCTGGGCCAGGACGATACCCCTGAAAAGGTGCTGAGCGCCTTTATCGGGCAATTCTATGACAGCCGCCCGGCGCCGGGTCATATCCTTGTCAGCCATGAGCCGGAACAGGCGGCGTTGCTTGCCGAGGCCTTGTCGCAGAAATATGCCCGCCGGGTCCGGATCATTCGCCCCCGGCGGGGTGTGCGGCGCGAGGCGGTCGATCATGCCGCTGAAAACGCCGTGCGCGCCCTGCAGCGCCGCCAGAGCCAGATGGCCTCGCAGCGGGAACTGCTGGCGAAACTGGGCGAATTGCTGGGCATGAAGACAGCTCCCGAACGGATTGAGGTATACGACAACAGCCATCTCGGCGGAACGGGGCAGATCGGAGCCATGATCGTTGCCGGCCCGGAAGGTTTCGAAAAGGCGGCTTATCGTAAATTCACCATCCGCGACGCGGAGACGGTGCCGGGCGATGATTACGCCATGATGCGCGAGGTGATGCGCCGGCGCTTTTCCCGCCTGGCCGGTGAGGACCCGGAGCGCAGGGGTGCGGGCTCGCGTATTGCCGGGCGCTGGCCGGATCTGGTGTTGCTCGATGGCGGTGCCGGGCAGCTTGCCGCCGCCTGCGAGGTGCTGGAGGCATTGGGAATCACTCATGTAACGCTGGCCTCGGTCGCCAAGGGGCCGGAGCGCAATGCCGGACGCGAGCAGATTTTCCTGCCCGGGCGTGAGTCCTTCATGCTGCCGCCGCGCGATCCGCTGCTCTATTTCATCCAGCGCCTGCGCGACGAGGCGCACCGCTTTGCCATCGGCGCCCAGCGCGCCAAGCGCCGCCAGGCCATGGGCCGCAATGCGCTGGACGATATTCCCGGCATCGGCGCCGGACGCAAGAAGGCTCTGCTCGGCGCCTTCGGCTCGGCGCGTGCCGTGGCGGGTGCCGGGGTTGCCGATCTGGCTCGGGTACCCGGAATCAGCCGCCGGCTGGCGCAATCGATTTACGATCATTTCCATGGGGAGGCATAGAGGGTATAAAGGGGCGCGATAATGCCTTCAGCGTCTTTTGTCTTGTGGTCCGGATGATCAGAAATCTGCCCAATATCCTTACTCTTTCACGCATTCTGGTGATTCCGGCGCTGGCGGCGGCATTCTATCTGCCCGGGGAATGGTCGAACTGGATTTCCTTTTCCCTGTTCGTGGCGGCAGGGGTGACGGATTATCTGGACGGTTATCTGGCCCGCCTTTACGGCAGCAGTTCGAAGCTGGGACGCTTTCTTGATCCCATTGCTGACAAGCTGCTGGTGGCGGTGACCATCGTCATGCTGGTGGCAGTGGACCGCGTGCAGGGCTGGACGCTGATTCCGGCGCTGATCATCCTTGCCCGGGAGATTCTGGTTTCCGGTCTGCGTGAATTTCTGGCTGAACTGCAGGTCAGCGTGCCGGTATCGACATTGGCGAAGTGGAAAACCACGGTGCAGATCTTTGCCCTTGGTTTTCTGATGGTCGGGGATGCGGGCTGGCATCTGCTCCATCCGCTTCAGGTCGGCATCGTCCTGATCTGGGCGGCGGCTTTGCTGACACTGGTGACCGGATATGATTATCTGCGGGCCGGGCTCCGCCACATGGTCGACGGGGCGGAAGAGACATGATGCATCAGGATATCGCACATCAGCGGGTCATGGGGCTTGCGGGGTGGAGCGGCAGCGGCAAAACCACCCTGATGGTGCGGCTTCTGCCGGAACTGATCGGCCGCGGTTTCTCTGTGTCGACGATTAAGCATGCGCATCATGCCTTCGATGTCGACCGGCCGGGCAAGGATTCCTATCGCCACCGCGAAGCCGGCGCCCGCGAAGTGCTGATCGGTTCGCACAAACGCTGGGCGCTGATGCATGAACTGCGTGATGAACCTGAACCGGAGCTGGATGATCTGCTGCGCCGGTTGTCGCCTGTTGATCTGGTCCTGGTCGAGGGGTTCAAGAAAACCCATCATCCCAAGGTGGAGATTTACCGGGCAAGCCTGGGCAAGCCGTTGATCTGCCGGGAGGATACATCCGTGGTTGCCATTGCCAGTGACGGACCTGTTCCGGATGTATCCCTGCCGGTTCTGGATCTGAACGACATTGCCGCTATTGCCGGTTTCATTCTCGATCATACCGGGCTGCTTGGCCGTGCGCAGCGGGAGGTATCATGAGCCAGATCAGTGACGATTGCTTTGCCCATGGCGGCGATATGATGTTGGCGGCCGATGCTCTGGCCATTCTCACGGCGCGCATTTCGCCGCTGGGCGATGTGGAACGGATCCGGCCGGGGGTGGCCACGGGAAGGGTTCTGGCGGCGGATGTGCGTTCTTGCCTGAAACTGCCCCCCCATGACAATTCCGCCGTTGATGGCTATGCCCTGCGCCATGCCGATCTGCGCCCCGATGCCGACACCCGCCTGTCCGTAAGCGGGCTGGCCGCCGC
>CAYXDL010000363.1:0-3026 GCA_964463775.1 uncultured Hyphomicrobiales bacterium | reverse complement strand
TCCTCGGTCGGGATGTCGTCGCCGCTGGCCGCGTCCATGTCGATGGTCGATGACGGGCAGGCGACATAGAAGGGAATATTGAAAGACCGCGCCAGAATGGCGACCCCCAACGTGCCGATCTTGTTGGCGACATCGCCATTGGCCGCCACCCGGTCGGTGCCGGTGATAACCAGATCGATCAGACCCTCCTTCATCATCTGCGCGGCCATGTTATCGGTGATCAGGGTAACGTCGATGCCGGAGCGCTGCAGTTCCCACGCCGTCAGCCGCGCCCCCTGCAGCAGGGGGCGGGTTTCATCGGCATAGACGCGGAATTTCACACCGCGGCTCTGGGCCACATACATCGGCGCCGTGGCCGTGCCCAATTCGGAGGTGGCCAGGGCGCCGGCATTGCAATGGGTCAGAACGCCCATGCCGTCGCGGATCAGATCGGCCCCGTTCAGCCCCATGCCGAGGCAGAGCTTCCGGTCTTCCTCGTGAATGGCGATGGCCTCCTCCACCAGAATGTCATACAGCGCCCGGCCGTTTTCGCCGCCGCTGGCATGGGCACGGGCGCACATGCGCCTCAGCGCCCAGCCGAGATTGACGGCCGTCGGCCGTGAACTGTCGAGATAGGCGGCCTGGCGATCCATTTCGGCCAGAAAGGCATCCGCGGCCAGATCCCTGTGGCCGCGCATGGCAACGCAGAGCCCATAGGCCCCGGCGACACCAATGGCCTGCGCACCGCGCACCTTGAGCACCTTGATCGACTGCCACACCTGTTCGGCGGTTTCCTGCTTCTCCATGACCGTTTCATGGGGCAGCCGCGTCTGATCGAGAAGATAGAGCTCTCCCTCCCGCCATTCGACGGCACGTGGCAGGGCATCGGCGGATAGCGTGCTCATCAGACTCTCATTGCTTGCGGACACGGGAGAGGCTCCTTCTGCTTTGGCGCCACGGCCAGATTTCTTCATTCACCACTTACTTCACTCATGCGGTATTCCGGGGGGTATTTTCCCCCCGGAAATCTGCAAATCCAGCGGAAAGTACCGCTGTCATCCCCCTCAGAACAGGCCCTTTTTATCCACCGGGATCCAGGGGGCCATGGCACGGTCGACATGGTTGAAGGCCGGGAATTTCTGACGGAGCTGCTTCATGTTGCGCACGCCGGCATCACGCAGCATTTTCTGCGTGAACAGCATCGGCGGAATGGTGATGTCATGATCCAGCTTCTGCCCGGCAATCTTCAGAGCAATCGCGCGCACACTCGTCGCGCCGATGGCGGCCGGATTCGTCGCTGCCGTCGCCGCCCAGGGGCTTCCGTCCTTGATCATGAGCTGAATGTCCTGGGTCGAGATATCCGCCGTATAGACCTTCACCTTGTCGGTCATGTTGTTTTCTTCCAGCGCCATGATCACGCCCTTGCCGAACTCATCATAGGGGGCGAAATAGGCATTGATCTCGGGATGCGCCCGCAGCGTGGCCTTCACCTGCTCGGCATTCTTGACCGAAAAGGGCGATTCCAGAGTGCCCGTGCGCGCCACTTCCTTGATACCCGGATATTCCTTCTTGATCTGGGTGAAGGATTCATCGCGCTTGTCCAGGGGCAGAATGCCCGCGACATAGACATAGCCGACATTGGCTTTTCCGTTGAAATCCTTTACCAGCGCCTCAAGCGAAAGCCGCCCGAGCAGATGGTCGTCCTGGGCGATCTGGTTGATGTCGGGATTTTTCAGGTCGACATCGAAGGCGACGACCGGAATACCCTTGGCAACGGCATCCGCGGCGGGCTTCTTCATGGTTTCGGTCAGCCCGTGATCGATGATGATGCCATCGACCCCCAGATTGATCGCCTGATAGACGAAATTGGCCTCGGCCTGATTGTCCATGTTCTTGCCGAAAACCGTCAGTTCGATGCCCAGCAGCTTGGCCTGACGCTCGGCGCCGGCGCGGTACATCTGCATGAATTCCCCTTCCACCATCTGGCGGATCAGGGCAACCCGAACTTTTTTCGATCCGTCGAAGGGGGCGGGTGCCCCCTCGATCGCGGCGGCGGTACCGACCGAAGCCGCCAGCAGGCCGCCTCCCAGCAGCGCCATTCTCATGATTGATTTCAGCATTGACGTTTCCTCCTTCAAAAAACGTTTTCGGTGATTATCGTTGTTTTGCCAGGCTGAACGTAAAGGCCAGTGCCGCAACCAGCACTATGCCCTTGATGAAGTCCTGCCAGAAATACGGCAGGTTGAGCATCGTGAGCCCATTCAGCAACATGCCCACGAAAATGGCTCCGACAATGGTGCAGAAAGCATTCGGCCGCCGGGCGCCAAGAACGGCAAAGCCGATCAGTGCGGCACCGACGGCATCGAGCAGAAGACCCGTCCCGCTGGAAACATCGCCACGCCCGACGCGGGCTGCCAGAATGATGCCGCCGAATGATGCGATGACGCCGGAGATGACATAAACAAGGACCCGGTACAGATCCACCTTGGCCCCGGCCAGGCGGGCGGCCTCGGCATTGCCGCCGATGGCATAGAAAATCCGCCCCCAGCGCGTGTGATCGAGCACGATGTAAACGACAACGGCCAATGCCAGCATCATGACCACCGGTACCGGTATCATGTCAAAGAGGCGCCCCTGCCCCAGAAACAGGAAGGAATCGGAAAACATGCCTTCGGCCTCTTCGCCATCGGGAAGGATCATCCCCGTCCCGATCGAACGCCCGCCGGAGGGAATGAGCTGCAGCCCCTGAATGAGAAACATCGTGCCAAGAGTTGCCAGCAGGTCCGGAATGCGGAGCTTGACGATCAGCAGACCGTTCAGAAGCCCGATGGCCGCGCCGATAAGAATGCAGATGACAAATGCGGCCGTGCCCGACAGGTCAAGCACGACCATGCTGTAGGATGCCATCATCACGGACATCGCTGCCGTGGCACCGACGGAAAGATCCAGACCGTCGGTCACCAGAGTAAATGTCACCCCCAATGCCAGAATGGCATAGACCGTCACCCCCAGCAGAATGGAGAAAAGGTTCGACCCGTTCCAGAATG
>CAYXDL010000362.1:0-3036 GCA_964463775.1 uncultured Hyphomicrobiales bacterium | reverse complement strand
GTCGTTCCCGAGAAATGGGGCGGGGCGGAAACCGATGCCCTGTCCTATGTGCTGGCGCTGGAGGAGATCGCTGCGGGCGATGGCGCCGTCTCGACCATCATGTCGGTCAATAACTCGCCGGTTTGCGCCGCCATTGCCGGCTATGGCAATGACGCGCAGAAGGAGCGCTTTCTCAAACCCCTGGCCCGGGGCGAGATGATCGGCGCTTTCTGCCTGACCGAGCCGCAGGCCGGTTCCGATGCCAGCGCCCTGAAGGCCCGTGCCGAAAGATGTGAAGGCGGTTATGTGCTCAACGGCGTGAAGCAGTTCATCACCTCCGGTTCCATCGCCGGGCTGGCGATCGTTTTCGCCGTGACCGATCCTGCGGCGGGCAAGAAGGGGCTGAGTGCCTTTCTCGTCCCGACGGAGCGCGAGGGCTATCGCGTGGCCTCGATCGAACACAAGCTGGGCCAGCGTTGTTCCGATACCTGCCAGATCGTGCTTGAGGATCTGTTTGTCGAGGAAGAGCTGCGCCTTGGCGATGAGGGCGAGGGATACCGCATCGCGCTTGCCAATCTCGAGGCCGGGCGCATCGGCATCGCCGCGCAGTCGGTCGGCATGGCACGTGCGGCCTGGGAGGCGGCGCTCGATTATGCCCGCGAACGCAAGGCTTTCGGTACCGAGATCATCAATCACCAGGCCGTCAATTTCCGCCTGTCGGACATGGCCACCCGGATCGAGGCGGCCCGCCTGCTGGTGCATAATGCCGCCCGGCTGAAGGATGCGGGCATTCCCTGCCTGAAGGAGGCCTGCATGGCCAAGCTGTTTGCCTCCGAAATGGCGGAACAGGTCTGCAGCGACGCCATACAGATCCATGGCGGCTACGGTTATCTGCGCGATTTCCCGGTGGAGCGGATCTACCGTGATGTCCGCGTCTGCCAGATTTACGAGGGCACCTCGGATGTGCAGCGCATTGTCATCGGCCGGGCGCTGGCGGCATCCTGAAGCAGGCGCGGCGCGGCATTATGCGCGGCGCGGACGCCGGCATAATGATGTATTCGGGTAACGGGTAATCACAAATAACAAACCTTGAGGGGGTAACAATGTCTGACACCATCGATTTCTGGATTGATCTTTCCTCGCCCTATGCCTATCTGGCGTCGGAACGTATCGAGGATATCGCCGCCAGGCACGGGCGCAAAGTGCGCTGGCGGCCGTTCATGCTCGGCGCCGTGTTCAAGACGGAGGAAACCAAACCGCTGGTTTTCTATCCGCGCAAGGGCAAGTATTCGGAGATGGATCTGGCCCGTTCGGCGCGCGAACATGGCATTCCCTTCAGGATTCCCTCCAAGTTTCCGGTGCCGACCGTGGCCGCATCCCGCGCTTTCTATGCCATAGAGGATGCTTCCGGCCATGATGCCGCCCGCGATTATGCCCGGGCGGTGTTCCGCGCTTATTACGTCGATGACCGCGATATCTCCGATGCCGAGGTGGCGCTGGATATCGCCGGGGAATGCGGCCATGACCGCGCGGCGGTGGCCGAGGCGATTGCATCGCCCGAAATCAAGGCGAAATTCAAGGAAGCGACGGACACGGCCATCGAGGAGCTGGGCATTTTCGGTGCTCCTTTCATCATCGTTGACGGTGAGGCCTTCTGGGGCAATGACCGGCTGGAGATGGTCGACCGCTGGCTGGAACGCGGCGGCTGGTGAACGTCATGGCCGATCCGATTGTCTTCTATCTGGAGTTTTCCTCGCCCTATGCCTATGTGGCGGCGCAGGAAATCGATGAGCTGGCCGAACGCTATGGCCGTCAAGTGCTTTGGCGGCCGGTTTCCCTTGGCCATGTGTGGAAGGCAATCGGCTATGACCCGGCAGCCATGCCACGGCAAAAGCGGCGTTATATGGCCGGGGACATGATCCGCTCTGCACGCCTCGCCGGGCTGCCCTTCACCATGCCGGAGACATTCCCGGTCAATGCGCGTCTGGCGCGGCTGGTGTTCTACCGCCTGAATGCCCGGGATGCGGATCTGGCCCGGCGTTTCGCCCTGGCGGTGCTGAACCGCTATTGGGGCCAGGGGCAGGACATCACCACGGCGGATGATCTTGCGGGTATCGCCGCTGGCCTGCGCATCGATACAGGCGAGATCGAAGCGGCCGCTTCGGATGAGGCCGCGAAAGCCGCCGTGATAGAGGCAACGGAAGCGGCGGTTAATGACGGATGTTTCGGCATGCCGTGGTTCATGCTCGATGGCGAGGCGTTCTGGGGGCATGACCGTCTCGGACAGATTGAAAAACGGCTTCAGGAAACGGCCTGAGGGAAAGGCGCAGGGCGCTTCCGCCTCATGGCCCGAACAGGGGATACCCGCGAATGACTGTGCTCAAATCATCCTTGAATGTGCGTAACGAGGAATTCAGGAAGAATGCCGAAGCCATGCGCGCCTTGGTTGACGATCTTCGCGCGAAGGTCGATCAGGTGCGCCAGGGCGGCGGCGAGCGGGCACGGCAGAAACACCTTGCCCGCGGCAAGATGCTGCCGCGGGAGAGGGTGCGCAGCCTGCTCGATCCCGGCTCGCCCTTTCTGGAACTGAGCCAGCTTGCCGCCTGGGACATGCATGATGGCGCCGTGCCCTCCGGTGGCGTGATTACCGGCATCGGGCGGATATCGGGTCAGGAATGCATGATCGTCTGCAATGACGCCACGGTGAAGGGCGGCACCTATTATCCCGAAACGGTCAAGAAACATCTGCGCGCGCAGGAAATCGCCCAGCAGAACCATTTGCCCTGTGTCTATCTGGTCGATTCCGGCGGCGCCAATCTGCCCAATCAGGATACGGTGTTTCCGGACCGCGACCATTTCGGGCGCATTTTCTACAATCAGGCGAATATGTCGGCCATGGGCATTCCCCAGATCGCCGTGGTCATGGGGTCCTGCACGGCGGGCGGGGCCTATGTGCCTGCCATGTCGGATGAAAGCATCATCGTCCGCCGTCAGGGCACGATCTTTCTTGGTGGACCGCCGCTGGGGAAGGACACCACCGGCGAGGTGGTCTCGGCC
>CAYXDL010000361.1:0-3044 GCA_964463775.1 uncultured Hyphomicrobiales bacterium | reverse complement strand
CGCTGGCCGATCCCGGCCATCACCTCGGCGGCATCGGCCATCTGCGGCACCCATTTGGGTGAGACGAAGCTTGCCGCCTCCACCCAGCGCAGCCCGGCATCGGCCAGCCTGCCGATCAGTTCGATCTTGACGGCGGCCGGAACCTTTTCCTTTTCGTTCTGCAGCCCGTCGCGGGGGCCGACCTCGAACACCGTCACCTTTTCCGGCAGCATGTCAGCCCTCCTCGATCTCCAGCAGCGGCACGCCCTCCTCGACCTGATCGCCGACGGCATAATCGAGGGCCGCCACCACCCCGTCAGCGGGGGCGGCGATGGTGTGTTCCATCTTCATCGCCTCCAGGATCATCAGCCCCTGGCCTTTTTTCACCGCATCGCCCTTGCTCACCATCACCTTGATGATGCGCCCGGGAAGCGGGGCCAGCACCGAACCGCCCGCATCTTCCTCCTCGACATCCTGATGCAGCGGATCGAGCAGGCGCAGCCGCGTCGTCCGCCCGTCGAGCGTCACGCTCACCCCATCGGCGTCATGATGAACGCTGGCGCGGAACCGCCGCCCGGCGATATCAACGCCGATGCCGCCATCCTCCTCGCGCTCACCCCGGCAGCGAAAACCCTCATCGCCGATGACGATTTCATGGCTGCCGTCCTTCAGATAGCGGACCAGCACCTCCATGTCCCATTCGTGATCGATGACGCGGATACGGTCCTCACCAATGCCGTTCATCCGCCAGCCGTTGCACAGATTCCAGGGCGAATGCAGGTCGTTCCCCTGAGCCGCGCGCCGGTACACGGCCTCACGGCGGGTCAGCAGCAGATCGAGAACGGCGATGATCACCTCCTCATTGCCGGCGGGCCGGGGCTCGGGCACCAGGTCATCGGCATGGCGCTCGATGAACCCCGTATCGATCTCGCCCGCCGCAAAGGCCGGATGCGCGGCCACCGCTGCCAGGAACGGCAGGTTGGTGACACAACCGACGATCTCGCAATCGGCCAGCGCCCCGCGCAGACGCCTGAGCGCCGATTTGCGATCGCGGTCCCAGACAATCAGCTTGGCAATCATCGGATCGTAATAAGGGGTAATGGTGTCGCCCTCCCTCACCCCTGTATCGATGCGGATATGCGCGCTTTCCCGGGGCATGCGGAAGCGTTTCAGCACCCCGGTTGCCGGCAGGAAGCCCCGCTCGGCATCCTCGGCATAAATACGCGCCTCGAAGGCATGGCCTTCGATGGCCAGATCCTCCTGCGCACAAGGCAGCCTGCCGCCGCTTGCCACCTGCAACTGCCAGGCCACCAGATCCTGGCCGGTGATCATCTCGGTCACCGGATGTTCCACCTGCAGGCGGGTATTCATTTCCATGAAATAGAAGCCGTCCGCCTTCAGCCCGTCACTGACATCGGCGATGAACTCGACCGTGCCGGCCCCTTCATAGCCTATGGCCTGAGCGGCGGCGACAGCGGCCTGCCCCATCGCGGTGCGGATATCCGCCGGCATGTCGGGGGCGGGCGCCTCCTCCACCACTTTCTGGTGACGGCGTTGCAGGGAACAGTCGCGCTCGAACAGATGGACGGCATCACCATGACTGTCGGCAAAGACCTGTATTTCGATATGCCGGGGCTTGAGAAGGAATTTCTCCAGCAGCACCCGGTCATCGCCGAAGGCGGCCCTGGCCTCGCGCCGGGCGCCGTCCAGCGCATCGATAAAGTCGTCTTCGGCATCGACACGGCGCATACCCTTGCCGCCGCCGCCGGCCACGGCCTTGATCAGAACCGGGAAGCCGATCTTCCGCGCCTGATCAAGCAGGAATTCCCCGTCCTGCTCATCACCATGATAACCGGGAACCACCGGCACCCCGGCCTTTTCCATGATCGCCTTGGCCGCATCCTTCAGCCCCATGGCCCGGATCGCCGCAGGCGGCGGCCCGATGAAGACGATGCCCGCATCGGCGCAGGCCTCGGCAAAATCGGCATTCTCCGAAAGGAACCCGTAGCCGGGATGAATGGCCTGGGCGCCGCTTTCACGCGCCACTTCGATGATCCGCTCCGCACGCAGATAACTGTCCGCGGCGGCAGCCGGCCCGATCAGATAAGCCTCATCGGCCATCTGTACATGGCGGGCACGGGCATCGGCCTCGGAATAGACGGCGACCGTGCGCACCCCCATCTCGCGGGCGGTGCGGATCACCCGGCAGGCGATTTCGCCGCGATTGGCGATCAGAATTTTGTCAAACATCTGCCGTTCTCCTACATCCTGAACACGCCGAAGCGGGTCTGTCCGATCGGCGCATTGAGACTGGCCGACAGGCCAAGCCCCAGCACCATACGGCTTTCCGCCGGGTCGATGATGCCGTCATCCCACAGCCGGGCCGTGGCGTAATAGGGGTTCCCCTCACGCTCGAACTGTTCGATGATCGGCGCCTTGAAGGCGGCTTCCTCTTCCGCCGACCAGCTTCCGCCCTTGGCTTCGATATTATCGCGGCGCACCGTCGCCAGCACGCCGGCGGCCTGTTCGCCGCCCATCACCGAAATCCGGGCATTGGGCCACATCCACAGAAAACGCGGGCTGTAGGCACGCCCGCACATACCGTAATTGCCGGCGCCGAAACTGCCGCCGATGATCATGGTGAATTTCGGCACGCTGGCGGTGGCCACCGCCGTCACCAGCTTGGCCCCGTCCTTGGCGATGCCGCCTGCCTCGTATTTGCGCCCGACCATGAAACCGGTGATGTTCTGCAGAAACAGAAGCGGGATGCCGCGCTGACAGCACAATTCGATGAAATGGGCGCCTTTCAGCGCGCTTTCGGAAAACAGGATGCCGTTATTGGCGACGATGCCGACGGGATAGCCGAACAGATGGGCGAAGCCGCAGACCAGCGTCTGGCCATAGAGCTTCTTGAATTCGTCGAATTCACTGCCGTCGACCATTCGGGCGATGACCTCGCGCACATCATAGGGCTGGCGCACATCGGCGGGGATAAGGCCGTAGATCTCCTCCGGATCGTAAAGCGGCGGGGCGGGATCCCGGCAATCCAGAGGCACCTGCTTGAC
>CAYXDL010000360.1:0-3052 GCA_964463775.1 uncultured Hyphomicrobiales bacterium | reverse complement strand
ACAGCGCCGTCTGTCTGGTCGCCAGCGATACCGGGCTGGACATGCATCTTGAACGGTTGCTGAAGCAGCAGAACCAGCTCGACGCGCTGCACAAGCGGATTCTGGAGATCAACCCCGATCACGCGCTGATCCGTGCTCTGGCGGCGCGGGCAAAGGACAAGAGCGCGCGGCCATTGATCGAAGAGGCTGCCCATCTGCTGCTCGACCAGGCCAGGGCCATCGAGGGCGAACCGCTGCCCGATCCCGCCGCCTTCGCCAAGCGTCAGTCGGATTTCCTGCTGCGCGCGCTCTCCGGCACGGAATACCCGGCGGAAGCAGGAAACGCTTCTGCGGATGAGAAAGCCGTTGAAGACGCCGGTGAAGGTGAAAATATCGCAGCAAAAGAAACCGCAAAGACCAGCGAGGGCGGATAAGACGCCCCGCAGGAAATCCATGAAAACCCCGGTCCGCAGGCCGGGGTTTTTCATTACGAATTCCGGGCGGGCATCAGGGTCAGGTCATTTCCTTTCCGCCTGTTCCTCGGCACGGGCGCGTTCGGCCAGCAGAAAGGCCTGCTCGGCCCCGGCCTGATATTGTTCCGGCCAGGGAATGTCCGGCCGGTTCAGCGCCACGGCCTCATGTAGGGTGAAATAGGGATCGGCCAGATGGGGCCGCGCCAGCGCCGCCAGATCGGCGCGCCCGGCCGCCACGATGGTGCTGACCTGATCGGCACTGGTGATATTGCCGACCGCCATGGTGGCGATGCCCGCCTCCTGCCTGATGGCATCGGCGAAAGGCACCTGATACATCCGTCCGTATACGGGTTCGGCCTCAGGTGTCGTCTGGCCGCTGGATACATCGATCAGATCGGCGCCATGGGCTTTCAGCATGCGCGCCACTTCGACGGCGTCTTCTTCCTCCATCCCCTGACCCGGCGGCAGCCAGTCCACCGCCGAAATACGCACCGACAGGGGTTTCCCCCGCGGCCACACGGCACGCACGGCATCGAGCACTTCCAGCGGATAGCGCATCCGCCCGGCGAGATCGCCGCCATATTCGTCCTGGCGCTTGTTGGTTGCGGGTGAAATGAAGCTGGACAGCAGATAGCCATGGGCCATGTGGATTTCCAGCATATCGAAACCGGCCCGCAGGGCGCGCCGGGCGGCGGCAACGAAATCCTCCCGTACCCGGTCCATATCCGTCCGGTCCATCGCCTTGGGCACCGGGCTGTGCGGGAGATAGGGAATGGGGGAGGCACTGATCAGCGGCCAGCCGCCCTCCTTCAGCGGTTCATCATAGCCCCCCTGCCACGGGATGCAGGTCGCCCCCTTGCGCCCGGCATGGGACAGCTGCATGCATATTTTCGCCCGTGTGTGCCCATGCACGAAATCGACAATATCCTTCCAGGCGGCCTCCTGCGCATCATTGTACAGCCCCGTGCAGCCGGGTGTGATGCGCCCGTCGGCACTGACATCAGTCATCTCGGTGAACACAAGCCCGGCGCCGCCGACAGCACGGCTGCCCAGATGCACCATATGCCATGAGCCCGGCACACCATCCTTTGCCGAATACTGGCACATGGTGGAGACGACGATGCGGTTCTCCACCACCATGTCGCAGAGACGGAACGGCGTGAAGGCCGGCGGCGGCGGATCGGCCGGTACCTCGCGGCCTGCCTGCGTATAGGCCTCTTCGGCGAACCAACGCTGCACGCCATCGATAAAGGCCGGGTCGCGCAGGCGCAGGTTCTCATAGGTGATCCGCTTGGAACGTGACAACAGGCTGACGGCGAATTGCAGCGGCGAGAAGGCATGATAGCGCGGCACATGCTCGAACCATTCAAGGGATACCTGGGCCGCATGCTGCAGCTTGCCCACCTCATCATGGCGGCGGCGGTCGTAATCGCGGAGCGCGGCCGGAATATCCTTCAGGCTTTCCGGCTGCTTCAGCACATCGGCCAGCGTGATCGCATCCTCCATCGCCAGCTTGGTGCCGGAACCGATGGAAAAATGTGCCGTATGGGCGGCATCACCGATCAGCACCATCCTGTCGTGAACCCAGCTTTCGCAGCGCACCGTGGGAAAGGTGCGCCAGATCGATCTGTTGGCCACCAGTTCGTGGCCGTCGAGATCCTCCGCAAAGACATCCCGGCAGAAGGCCAGTGTCCGGGCCTCGTCCGCCTTGTCCAGCCCCGCCGCCTTCCAGGTCTTCTCCTGGGTTTCGACAATGAAGGTCGCCATCCCCTCCTCGAACTGATAGGCATGGGCCTGAAACAGACCGTAAGGGGTATCGCGGAAATAGAAGCTGAACGCCTCCAGCGGTTTGGTGGTGCCGAGCCAGACAAACTTGTTCTGCCGCCAGTCGAGGCTGGGACGGAAGGCATCGCTGTAGCGTTCACGCACCAGCGAATTGATCCCGTCTGCGGCAACGATCAGATCGGCATCGGGATGGTTTTCCAGGGCATTGCCGTCGAATTCGGTTTCAAAACGGATCTCCACCCCCAGATCCATGGCCCGGCGCTGCAGGATATTCAGCAGCCGCTTGCGCGACAGGCCGCAGAAGCCATGCCCGGCCGAGCGAATCACTTCACCGGCGAAGTGAACGTCGATCTCGTCCCAATAAGCGAAATTGTTTCTGATCTCCCGGTAGACATCCGCATCGGCGCTCATGAACTCGCTCAGCGTTTCATCCGAAAACACAACACCAAAGCCGAATGTGTCATCCGGGCGGTTGCGCTCCAGCACCGTGATGTGGCTGTGCGGATGCTGCCTCTTCATCAGAATGGCGAAAAACAGCCCGCCAGGGCCACCGCCAAGAACCGTGATTTTCATGAGCCTGTCCCCTTGTTTCCCGAATTTATTTTAAGCATAAAATAAATCACGGCAAGCCTTAATCGGAAAACAGGCTGTGATGCCTGTCATTTTAACCTGCCAGGAATCCCCATATTGTGGTTGATGAAACACTCGTTCCGGGGGTAAAACAGGAAAGGGCGAGGGGAAGATGAAGAAAAACAACAAAGACCACGGCATTTCCGTACAAAAGCGCGGCCTACGTGAAAAAATGCGGAAAAAAA
>CAYXDL010000359.1:0-3059 GCA_964463775.1 uncultured Hyphomicrobiales bacterium | reverse complement strand
GATGCACCACCAGTATTCCTCCTCCGTTTCGCCCTCCCAGGCAAAAACCGGAATGCCCGCGGCAGCAATCGCGGCGGCGGCATGATCCTGGGTGGAGAAAATGTTGCAGGACGACCAGCGCACCGAGGCCCCAAGCGCCACGAGGGTTTCGATCAATACCGCCGTCTGAATGGTCATATGCAGACAGCCGGTGATGCGCGCCCCGGCCAGCGGCTTGCTGTCGCCATACTCCTCGCGCAGGGCCATCAGGCCCGGCATTTCGCCTTCGGCAATGGTGATTTCGCTGCGCCCCCATTCGGCAAGGGAGGGGTCGGCAATCTTGAAGTCGGTAAAGCCGCTCATAGTATTCTCCGGTCTGGCTGTTTGCGGGCATGGCGGCTTACCGCCCGGCCCGGCAGAAAATTCTCCGGCGCACTTATACCAGTGCCCCGGGCAGGGGGCAAGTTTCGCATAAAGAAATCTTTATGTATTGATATGCATACCGGCGGGCGGAAACAGGCCGATGGCCCTCAGTCTTCGTCGAAACGGTTTTCAACCAGCGCCGCCAGTGCCTGCAGTGCCGCATCGGCCTCCCGGCCCGTGGCGGCAATATCAATATGGCAGCCGGGGGCGGCGGCCAGCATCATCAGCCCCATGATCGAGGTTCCCGGCACGCTGACCCCGTCCCTGGAAACGGTGACATCGGCATCGAACTGTTCGGCGCAACGCACGAAACGGGCCGCGGCGCGGGCATGCAGGCCACGCTTGTTGGTGATGGCAACACTACGCCTGCAGCTCATTCCTTGCCGCCCGCCAGAAGCTGCGAGGCGATATTGATATATTTGCGCCCCGATTCCTGGGCCTTGGCGGCCGCCTCGGCCAGACTGGTTCCCTCGCGCACGCTGGCCAGCTTGATCAGCATCGGCAGGTTGATCCCGGCGATGACCTCGACATTGGCCTTGTCCATGATCGATATGGCCAGATTCGAGGGTGTGCCGCCAAACATGTCCGTCAGCACGATCACCCCATCGCCGCTGTCCACCTCGTCGACGGCTTTGAGAATATCCTTGCGGCGCTGTTCCATATCGTCATCCGGACCGATACAGACGGCGGCAATGGCCTGCTGCGGACCAACGACATGTTCGGTCGCGGCAACGAATTCCTCCGCCAGGCGGCCATGGGTCACCAATACCATGCCGATCATTGTTTCGTTCCTCTCTCTATTCCTGCTCAGATCGCGTCAGGTCGCGATGACTTAGCAGAATTCTGAACCCGTTGTCACGCAGCCAGGCGCTGAGCCGGCACGCGGTGAACACGGAACGATGCCGTCCGCCGGTACAGCCGATGGCCACTGTAAGATATTGCTTTCCCTCCCGGCAATAATAAGGGATCAGGGTATCGATCATATCGCACAGGCGGGGAAAGAACTGTTTCCAGGCCTCGTCGCGCTCGATATGGACACCGACAGGCGCATCCTCACCGCAGAGCGGACGCAGCGCCGGATCATAGAACGGATTGTCGAGAAAACGCACATCGAACACCAGATCCGCTTCCCGCGGCACCCCCCGGCGAAAGGAAAAGGACATGATGCTGATCGTGGGCAAAGCCGCGCCGTCGCGGGCAAAACGTCCGGCCAGTTCCCGGCGCAGATCCGGCAGGGTCAGCCCGGTGGTGTCGATCAGGGTATCGGCACAGTCACGCAACGGCCGGATCAGCCGCCGCTCCAGGGCGATGCCGTCACCGACGGGCCGGTCCTTGGCCAGGGGATGGCGGCGGCGGGTCGCGGTGAAACGCTTCTGCAGCATGTCATCATCGCAATCCAGAAACAGCAGCGCCGGGGCGATGCTGCCGTCATGGCGCAGTTTCTCCAGAAGTCCGGCAAACGCATCGGGTGCAAACCCCCGGGTACGGCTGTCAACGCCAATGGCAATCGGCGGCGCGCCCCCGCCCGATGCCGCGTCACTGCCCGAGAGCAGGGCGCTGATCAAAGGCATGGGCAGATTGTCGACGACTTCCCAGCCCAGATCCTCAAGGATTTTCAGCGCCGAACTTTTCCCGGCCCCGGACAGGCCGGTAATGAAAAGAACCGGCCGGCCCTCCCGCGCGGTGCCCCGCCCTTGCCCTGCCTCGCTCATGATCCTGTATCCACGAGGAAATCCGCCTCCAGCGCCGCGCGAAGCATGAAGCGTATCCTGGCACAGGCATCAGCAGCAAAGGGATCGATGCTGAAGCGGCGTACCGAGCGGCCGAGAATCTCGATGAAACCGGGATCAGGCAGGCGTTCGGCATTTTCCGGACGCGGACACAGATCGACCGCCAGCACCAGCGGTGCCCGGGCACAGGCCAGGCGTGCGACACCAACCCCCCGGATTTCAAGCAGGCCGGCAATCGCCGGCGGCGCCTCAAGGAAAACCTCATCCCCCTCCCGGCGCAGCAGGGTCTGGTCATCGGAAATCAGGGCCGCACCCTCATCGATCAGGCGCAGGGCAAGAGTGGATTTGCCGGCACCCGGCGGGCCTTGCAGCAAAATGCCCTTCTGGTTCAGGGCCACGGCCGTGGCATGCAGGTTGTTCATGCCCTCAGGGTGGCAGAGGGGGCGGAAATGTCAATCCGCCTCATCCGCCCGGGCGGATGAGGCAGGCAAAATCTACAGAAGCGGCAGGGAGACGATGAAGCGGGCGCCAAGAACACGTCCGTTCTCATCCAGAATGTTTTCCGCCTTCAGACTGCCGCCATGGATATCGATGATCTGGCGGGCGATCGACAGGCCGAGGCCGGAATGCCTGCCGAAGGCCTCCCCCTCCGGGCGCAGGCTGTAAAAGCGGTTGAAGATCTCTTCCTCCTTGCCTTCCGGCAGGCCGGGACCCTCATCTTCAACGATCAGCCGTGCCATGCCATCATCGGTTTCCAGGCGGATGCTCACCGTTCCGCCGGAAGGCGAAAATGAAACCGCATTGTCGACCAGATTATGCACCACCTGCCCCAGACGATCGCGGATACCCATGACCATGACAGGGCCACCATTGCCGCTGATTGCGATTCTGACACCGCCTTCACCCTGGCGGGGACGCAGGGTTCTG
>CAYXDL010000358.1:0-3060 GCA_964463775.1 uncultured Hyphomicrobiales bacterium | reverse complement strand
ATGCCGGATTCAGGAATGCGCGAATTTACCCACGTCCCGCCCCGCCAATCAGATTGGCGATGACGATGTTCTCCCGCAGCAGAACCCGTTCCAGCACATAGAGCCCATGGGGCACGAATTCATGTTCGCGGATGAATGCGGTAATTGCCTTTGGTTTCAGGGGCAGGGTGATGAATGAATCCGTCTCCAGATGCTTGTCGCGCGCAATCAGTGGTTCGATATCCTTTTCATAGTTGAGATCGAGCTCGAAGACGGAGGACAGGCCGATCTCGAAATTGTTCTTTTCAAGGAAGAAATCATAAAAGGCCCCCTTGACGGCAAACTGATAGAGCTTTTCATTGATCCCCAGCTCTTCGAGCAGGCCGCGTCTGAAACAGAGTTCCAGATCGACCCGGCCGAAAGGATCGCGGTCGGTCTGCGACAGCCCCTCATTCATCGTGATGTGATAACGCGGCTTCCCGCCATGAACCCTGGTGGAGCGCTTGCTCAGAACGATCGCCTTGCCCTTGTCGCTCTCACAGATCAGCAGCGCGTTGATGCCGAAGGAGGTAAAGAACGGCGTGTAACGCTGATAATCGGACACACCGGCCGAAGCGATGGGATGTCCCTGAGCCTTCAGTTCGTGATAGATGGATCTGAACACCCTGTGGGTGAAATAATCGGTTCTGAAAAAATCGATTTCGGCACCGGGATTTTCCGCTTCGCCGAAACGGGTGAAGCGCAGGTTGAAAACACCATATTTATCGCCGTTGAAAATAAGTCCGTCCCGGGAATCGAGAAATTTGCGGCCGACAATCTCCTTGTGTTTCTCTATGCGCTCCGGCAGATCGCTGATACCCGTAAGAGCCGCGATATCCTGAAAGTCGCTCCCGCCATCGAAGGATGTATCGGGGTGAAAAGTCGTCAGTTGGGAATCCGCATATCCGGCTTCGCGTTCCCGGGCCGCAAGCTGTTCCCCGAGATGGCCGGGCATGCCCGCATACAGGCTGCGGGGAGTGCCGAAGATGGATACCTCACGCGAAAATATGTGCTTTTTTTCGAATTCCGGATCGCCATTGGCCAGATCGACAACGTTGATCGCATCCTTTCTTTGCTTGTATTTTCTGATTTCCGCTTTTATCCGCCGCCGGTAAATCCATTTTCTGGCGGTTTTGTATATGTGCTGAAGCACCAGCAAAAGCAGAGAGCCGGACAGAAGAAAGAAGAATTCCGAAAAGGCATTGTTGGTTATTCTGGAAATAAGGGTTTCCAGCATCGGCCCTTCCTCCTTTTCCGGCAATATCCCGACTCCGTGGCACCGTGTTCCCGTGGTGCTCTGCCGCTTTCCGCCCTTCTCCCCCCGGCGGCAATCCCGGCCGCAACCGGCGGTTTCACAGCTTATCCGACGGTTTTGCGTTTATCAAATGAACAGGGCGGCACCATTGGCGCCGCCCTGCATGGTTTCAGACCTGTTCTGCCGTTCAGGCCGTATGCGTTTTCAGATCGTCGGCAACGAAGAAATCGGCCTCGGTGCGTTCACGGATTTCATCGACCGTAACCCCGGGCGCCACTTCCCTCAGCACCACCCGGTCGCCATGGCGGTCGAGATCGAAAACCCCGAGATCGGTGATCAGCATGTCGACGACATGGGTGCCGGTCAGGGGCAGATCGCAATGCTTGAGGAATTTGGGATCGCCCTTCTTGGAATTGTGATCCATCACCACGACCACGCGCTTGACCCCGGCGACCAGATCCATGGCCCCGCCCATGCCCTTGACCAGCTTGCCCGGAATCATCCAGTTGGCCAGATCGCCGGTTTCCGAAACCTGCATGGCGCCGAGAATGGCCAGATCGATATGACCGCCGCGGATCATGCCGAAACTGGCGGCACTGTCGAAATAGGAGCTGTGCGGCAATTCGGTGATCGTCTGCTTGCCGGCATTGATCAGATCCGGGTCCTCCTCCCCCTCATAAGGGAAGGGGCCGATGCCGAGCATGCCGTTCTCGCTGTGCAGGGTGACGTGCATCCCTTCGGGGATATAGTTGGAAACCAGCGTCGGAATGCCGATGCCGAGATTGACGTAATAACCGTCCTGCAGTTCCTGAGCGGCGCGGGCGGCCATGTCGTTGCGTGTCCAAGCCATGTTTCTGTCTCCCTCGCTCAATTCCTGGGCCGCGTCGTGCGCTGTTCGATCATCTTGGCATAGGACGGCCCCTCGATGATGCGCTGGACGAAAATGCCGGGGGTGTGGATCTTGTCCGGATCCAGTTCACCGGGTTCGACGAGCTCCTCGACCTCGGCGACGGTGACCTTGCCCGCCGTGGCCATCAGCGGGTTGAAGTTGCGCGCGGTCTTGCGGTAGATCAGATTGCCTTCCGTATCGCCCTTCCAGGCCTTGACCAGCGCCACATCGGCATGCAGGCCGGTTTCCATGACATACATCTCGTCACCGAATTCGCGGGTTTCCTTACCTTCGGCCACCAGAGTGCCGTAGCCGGTTTTGGTGTAGAAGGCCGGGATGCCGGCACCACCGGCGCGGATGCGTTCTGCCAGGGTCCCCTGGGGATTGAATTCAAGCTCCAGATCACCATCGAGATATTGTTTCTCGAACAATTTATTCTCGCCCACATAGGAGGAGATCATCTTGGCGATCTGGCGGGTTTCCAGCAGCAGGCCGAGGCCGGCACCATCGACACCGGCATTGTTGGAAATGACCGTCAGCCCCTTGACGCCGGAACGGCGCAGCGCATCGATCAGATTTTCGGGAATTCCGCACAGGCCGAAACCGCCTGCCATGACGGTCATCCCGTCAAACAGCAGGCCGTCGAGCGCGGCGGTTGCATCAGCATAGACCTTGTTCATAAGCTGCCTCTCGCCCTTGAGCTTCCGGAAATGAGACGAATGCACGCCCGCAAAGGCTTTTCGCATCCGCGAAATGAAGCGGATATTACGCAACCCCTTCCGCGACGGCAAGCCGGTTTTGCCGCCTGCGGCAATGCTTCACGTCGGATCGCGCAGCAACAGCAGATTGATACCGTTCAAAGCATGGTACAGGGTGGCGAAAGCCGCCTCAAAGGCGC
>CAYXDL010000357.1:0-3065 GCA_964463775.1 uncultured Hyphomicrobiales bacterium | reverse complement strand
CTGCCGGCGCAGCCGGTCGAAGACCGCGACACCGAGAAGCTGGGCGCAGAGAAAGGCAAGGCCGGAGGCCAGGGCAATGCGCGGCGTTGCCAGAAAATAGGAGGCCAGAACCGCCAGCAGAAAACCGGCATAGACAACCCTGCGCGCGGCCGGAGCACCGAAGCGGCGGTTGGTCAGATCGGTGACGAAAAACGCGACCGGATAGGTCAGCGCCCCCCAGGTGAGAAAATCGTTGATCGGATACTGCACCAGAATGTTGGAGGCGACGACGATCACGATCATTGCCATGATCGGCAGCAGCAGGCTGTGCAGAATGGGCTTCGGCAGCGGGGCCTGTTCATCTCGGGTCTGAGTCATTTCTTTCTCCGGGTCATATCTGAACATGATACGCCAATATGCAAAAGGGGCTCTTCATGAGCCCCTTCATATGCCCGAACGGAGGAGCCGCAGGGCATGTCACGGGACCGCGGATGCGGCCCGCATTGTCAGTTCGCCAGCGCTTTCTGCACTTCGCGCTTGAGGCGTCGCGCGTTCAGCGACAGCTTGCTGTCGGCGGTTTTCAGCAGGAAGTTGTCGAGGCCCTGATTGTGTTCGACCGAACGCAGCGCCTGGGTCGAAATCCGCAGGCGAACGGAGCGGCCAAGAGCATCGGACATCAGGCTGACAGTCTGGATATTGGGCAGGAAGCGGCGCCGTGACCTGTTGTTCGCATGCGAAACGTTATTACCGGTCTGGACGCCCTTGCCCGTCAGTTCGCAGCGGCGAGCCATGGCATATACCTCGTGATCTAGTGTGTGATCGAATGTGATTTTCGGTTACCGACAGCACGGTCCGCAAGCGGCCCGCAGCAATCGCAAATCCATCAAGCCGCGCGGTTTTACGGCAGTGACGGCAGACAGTCAAGTGCTTAGCGCGATTCAGTGCGCCGGATTCCGCCCCGCTCCGTCAAGGAAACGGTTCAGAAGGATCCTGGCCCCGGCGGAAGGTAACAGGCGGCCCTCGGCAACGTCGCGCTCCAGCGCGGGCAAAGCCTCGGCCACGGCGCGGTTGGCCTTCAGCCGCTCCGTCAGCGCTTCCTGCAGTTCCGACCACATCCAGCGCTTGGCCTGTGCGGCCCGCAGGCGTTTCAGCTCGCCATGTTCTTCCAACAAAGCGCGGTATTTTTCCACGGCCCGCCAGACCCGGTCTATTCCCATGCCGGTCAGGGCCGATGTTTTCAGTACTTTGGTCCGCCAGAACGGATATTTCGGCCGCATCAGCGCCAAAGCGGCACGATATTCGGCGACAGCCCGATTGGCAGCCGCCTGAAGATCGCCATCGGCCTTGTTGACGATCAGCAGATCCGCCAGTTCCATGATGCCGCGCTTGATGCCCTGCAGCTCATCACCGCCGCCGGGGGCCTGCAGCAGCACGAACATGTCCACCATGTCGGCGACGGCGGTTTCCGACTGGCCGACACCGACGGTTTCCACCAGAACGACGTCGAAACCGGCCGCCTCCAGCAGCAGCATGGCCTCGCGCGTGCGCCGGGCCACCCCGCCCAGGGTGCCGCCGGAGGGAGAGGAGCGGATGAAGGCGTTGTTATCGCGGGCAAGGCGTTCCATCCGTGTCTTGTCGCCGAGGATGGAACCGCCGCTGCGTGCCGATGTCGGATCGACGGTCAGCACCGCGACCTTGTGCCCCTGCCCGGTCAGCCAGGTGCCGAAGGATTCAATGAAGGTGGATTTGCCGACGCCGGGCGTGCCGCTGAGGCCGATACGCACCGCCCGGCCCGTATCGGGCATCAGCCTGTTGAGCAGGGCCAGCGCGGCGGCGCGGTGATCGTCCCGCCGCGATTCGACCAGGGTAATGGCCCGTGCCAGCGCCCGTCTCTGGCCGGCACGGATACCCTCTGCCAGCCTTGCGGCCAGGGCTTCGGCCTCAGCCGTCGTGTTGACCCCTTCTGTCCCCATGACCGCTCAGGATCCGGCCTGTTTTTCGATCAGATCCATGATTTCGGCGGCGGCAACGGGAATGTTGGTGCCGGGGCCGTAAATGCCGGCAACCCCCGCCTTGCGCAGAAAATCGTAATCCTGTGGCGGAATGACGCCGCCGCAGATCACCAGAATATCCTCCGCCCCCTGTTTCTTCAGTTCCTCGATCAGGGCCGGAACCAAGGTCTTGTGCCCTGCCGCCAGGGAAGAGACGCCGACCACATGCACGTCGTTTTCGATCGCCTCGCGGGCGGCTTCCTCCGGTGTCTGGAACAGGGGGCCGACATCGACATCGAAACCGATATCGGCGAAGGCGGTGGCGATGACCTTGGCGCCGCGGTCATGACCGTCCTGGCCCATCTTGACCACCAGCATGCGCGGGCGGCGGCCCATGCGTTCCTCGAAAGCGCCGATTCGCTGCTGAATGCGCATGAAACCCTCATCTCCCTCATAGGCGGAACCATAGACCCCGCTGACGGAGCGGATCACCGCCCGGTGGCGGGTGAACACCTTCTCCATGGCATCGGACATTTCGCCGACGGTGGCGCGCGCCCGGGCGGCATTGACGCACAGTTCCAGCAGATTGGCATGACCCGCGGCACCCTCACTCAAGGCCTCCAGCGCCGCCCGGCAGGCCGCCTCATCGCGGGTGGCGCGGATCTTCTGCAGCCGCTCGATCTGCTGCTGGCGCACGCGGGTGTTGTCCACCTCCAGAATCTCGGGCTTGTTGTCGTCCTCCACCTGATACTTGTTGACACCGACCACCGTTTCCTCGCCGCGATCGATGCGGGCCTGACGGCGGGCGGCGGCCTCCTCGATGCGCAGCTTCGGCATGCCGCTTTCCACCGCCTTGGTCATGCCGCCCATGTCCTCGACTTCCTGAATCAGCTTCCAGGCCTCTTCGGCCAGGGCATTGGTCAGGCTTTCGATGTAATAGGAACCGCCAAGAGGATCGACGACATGGGGAATGCCGGTTTCCTCGGCCAGAATGAGCTGGGTGTTGCGGGCGATGCGCGCCGAGAAATCGGTGGGCAGGGCGATGGCTTCATCCAGGGCGTTGGTATGCAGGCTCTGGGTGCCGCCGAGCACGGC
>CAYXDL010000356.1:0-3065 GCA_964463775.1 uncultured Hyphomicrobiales bacterium | reverse complement strand
CAGAATCGTGCGTGATTCCGGTTCCGGTTACCGCATCAACGGCCGCGAGGTCCGCGCCCGCGATGTGCAGTTGCTGTTCGCCGATCTGGCAACGGGCGCGCAATCAACGGCCATGGTCAGCCAGGGACGTATCGGCGAACTGATCGCCGCACGCCCCACCGCGCGCCGCCGCCTGCTGGAAGAGGCCGCCGGCATCCGCGGCCTGCATTCGCGCCGCCATGAGGCCGAATTGCGCCTGAAGGCGGCAACGGGAAACCTTGAGCGTCTCGATGATGTGCTGGGCGAATTGCATGAACAGCTCTCCCGCCTGCAGAAACAGGCACGGCAGGCACGGCGTTTCCGCAGCATTTCAGCCGATATCCGCAAGGCCGAAGGCATCCTGCTGCATCTGCACTATCGCCAGATCGCCGCGGAACGCGACGAGGCCCGCACCAAGCGCGATCAGGCCCTGCGCCAGGTGGCCGAGCTGACCGCCGCTGCTTCCGCCGCCGCCACCCGGCTGACAGAGATGGAAGCGGCGCTGTTGCCCCTGCAGGAACGCGAGGCAGTCACCGGCGCCGTCCTGCAGCGGCTGAAGATCGAAACCGAACAGATCGAGGGGGAGGAGAAACGCCTGAACCGCCGCCTGCGTGAAACCGCCCAGCGGCGTGAGCAGATACAAAACGATGCCAGCCGCGAACGCGAACGGCTGGAGGAGGCGGAAACCATCATCGCCGAACTGACGGCGGAGCTGGAGAATATGGACGGGGAAGGCGACACCGATAACGGGGAATCCCGCCTGAAGGAGTACGGGGAGCGCATCGCCCGCCTTAATGCCGGGGTCGAAGCCGCCCATGCCGCTCATGAAGAGGCGATCCGCACCCTTTCACGCATTCGCGCCGAACGCGAAGCCGCCAGCACCCGCCACCAACAGGCCCGGGCAGCCCTGCAGACCCTGCAGCAGCGCCTGGATGACGCCCGGCGCCGCGCCGGGGAGGTTCCGGCCGCCCCCCCGGAACAGGACCGGGAAGCGGCGGAAAGGGTGCTTGAGGCGGCGAATGCGCGCCTGAAGGCAGCCGAGGAGGCACTGAAAACCTGCCGTGCGGCCCATGAAAGGGCCCGCGAGGAAGAAGAAACCCGTCATCAGGCCCTGCGGGCAGCGGAAAGCACCCTTCAGCCCCTGACGGTCGAAGCCGACACCCTGCGCCGCCTGATCGGCCGGGAGGAAAAAACCGCCGGCAATGAGCACACACATGTGCTGAGCCGGGAGATCGGTGCTGATTCAGGATATGAAACGGCCCTCGGCGCGGCATTGGGCGACGATCTGGAAGCCTCCCTCGATGAAGGCGCCGACCTTTTCTGGAACGACCCTGCTGCCGACCCCACGACCCCGCTGCCCGGCGGGGCGGTATCGTTGCTCGATCATGTCCGTGCCCCCGAACGCCTGCATCCGCGCCTGTCCCAGATCGGGGTGGTCGCCGATGAGGCCACCGGCGATGCCCTGTACCGGCAACTGGCACCGGGGCAGCGTCTGGTCAGCCGGAACGGAATCTGCTGGCGCTGGGATGGCCTTGTGCAGCGAAAGGCTGCCCCCTCACGCACCGCCATGCTGCTGGAACAGCGCAACCGCCTCGCGGTGCTGGAAAGGCGGATTGCCGGGGCCGAAACGGCGGCGGAAGAGGCGCGCGCGGCGGCGGAAGAGGCGCGATCCGCCCTGAAGCGCATTGCCGCAGAAAGACGCGCACAGGAACAGACATGCGATGAATGCCGCCGGGAACGCGACCGGGCGCGGGAGAAGCTGCAGAAAGCAATCGCGGCAGTAAACAGCCGGCGGGCTGCCGAGACCGCGCTGCAGACCCGAATCGCGGAACTGGAAGAGGACCTGCAGCAGGCTGAAACCCAGGCGGAGGCGGCAGAGGCGGCGCTGAACACCCTGCCCGGGGAAGAACCGCTGCTGCGCCGGGCGGAGGAAGCCCGCGCCAGACTCGATGAAGCCCGTCAGCGCCTGCGCCAGGCGGAAGCGGAAACCGCGGCCCTGCACGAACAGATCCGTCAGCATCAGGCGCGCCGTCAACGCCTGCAGCGGGACATCGCCCAATGGCGCCAGCGCCATGAGAAGGGCCGCCAGCATCTGAAAGACCTGCAGCGGCGCCTTCAGGAAGCCGAGAAGGAACGGGAACAGCTTGCCGCCCGCCCCGGTGTTCTGGCCGAAAAGCGCCAGGCCCTGCTGGGTAAGCTGGCCCTGGCGGAAAAAGAACGCGATGCCGCCGTCGATGCCCTGCATGAGGTCCGCGAAAAGCTGGGCGAGGCCAGACAGGCCGGGCAGGCGGCACAGGCCGCGCTGGCCGATGCGCGCACCGTTCTCGCCGGGCTGGAAGCGGATTGCCGCCATCATCAGGAGCGACTGGAGGAAATGGCGGCACGCATTCTCGACACTCTGGAATGCACACCGGAGGCCGTTCCCGACAGGCTGGGCATCGGCCCGGATGAAGAGTTGCCCGATGCGGAAAGCTGCGAACGCAGGCTGGAACGCTGGAAGCGGGAACGGCAGAACATGGGCGCGGTCAATCTGCGCGCCGAGGCCGAAGCCCGGGAAACCACCGAAAGGATAGAGGCTCTGACCGCGGAAAAGGAGGATCTGGAAGCGGCTATCGGGCGGCTGCGCCGGGCCATTGGCAATCTGAACCGTGAAGGACGCGAACGCCTGCTGGCCGCCTTCGCCAGGGTCGATGCGCATTTTCAGAAACTCTTTGTGCGCGTTTTTGGCGGCGGGCGGGCGCATCTGTCCCTGACGGAGGCGGAGGATCCGCTCGAAGCGGGGCTGGAGATCATGGCCAGCCCGCCGGGCAAGCGGCTGCAGCTGATGTCGCTGCTCTCCGGCGGTGAGCAGGCGCTGACGGCCCTGGCGCTGCTGTTTGCGGTCTTTCTGACCAATCCGGCCCCGATCTGCGTGCTCGATGAAGTGGATGCCCCGCTGGACGATGCCAATGTGGAGCGGCTGTGCCGCCTGCTGGAGGATATCTGTGGCCAGACCGCAACCCGTTTTCTTTGCGTCACCCATCATCCGCTGACCATGGCACGCATGG
>CAYXDL010000355.1:0-3070 GCA_964463775.1 uncultured Hyphomicrobiales bacterium | reverse complement strand
GGATAGTGCAAAGCGGCATTTTCCAGATTGCGCCGCCCGTAAGGGCGCTTTCTTATCGCCGCCGTCTCTTTTCCCTTTGCCTGCCCGCCGCCGGCCGCCATCAGAACATCCGCCGCACAAATTCGAACGAGCGCATGGCCAGCCGGCGCAGTCCCTGCGAATAAAGGGCGGCACGCCGGCTGAAATGGCGCACCGGGCCGCTCAGGCGGCCCTCCCCATCAACAGCGACACGCAGCCCCCAGATGCCAAGCCCCGGTGCCTCCGGGCTGCCATAACGCAGATCGTTCATTTCCAGATAGGCCTTGCCGCCTTCCTGAACCCGGCGTACGGCAAAGGCCCCGTCCGAAAACCAGGCCAGCAACCGCCCTTCGGCAGTTTGCAGCAGGGCCGGGACCCCGGCGCCTGCCGCCGGCTCCACCACATCAAGACGCGATTGTTTCACATCGCCCAAATCGACGGCACCAACCCAGCGGCGGCCGGTTCCCGCCTCCTCGGCATAGATACGCTGGAAATAGGGTGTGAACAGCACCGGATAGGCCATGAGGCGGGCAACACGGACACCACGTTCATCCAGCATGCGCGCGGCAATCACCCGCGCCGTATTGTTCATCGCGCCGGCCACGAACAGATACAGGGTGGAAAGCGCCAGAAAGGCGATGCCAAGCCCCCGCACCAGCCGCCAGTGCCGCGCAAGCAGCATCCCGGCGAGAAAGGGAAGCAGTACCAGAACCGAATACAGCGGATCGATCACCGGAATGACATGCCATGCCGCACGGAATGGGGATAGCGGCCACAGGATCTGGGTGCCGTAACTCGTCATCACATCAAGGATGATATGACTGCAGAGACCCAGCAGCCACAACAACCCCCAGTCGCGCCAGGCCCGTCGCCTGCCGGTTTCGGGCGCGCGGCGGGCAGCGATCCAGCCAAACAGCGGTGCCGCCAGCGTCGCGACGATGAAGGAATGTGTCGCGCCCCTGTGCAGACGCCATTCACTGATTGGATCGCTGAGCAATACCGGCAGAATGTCGAGATCCGGCACGGCCGCCGCCACCCCGCCCCACACCGCCGCCCGCCAGCCGAGACGGCGCCCCAGGACTGTGGCACCAATGGTACCGCCGAGCAGCGCGTGGGTCAGGGTATCCATGAATCAGCGTTCCTTATCAGCGTTCCTTGCCGGCAACGGCCGCCTCGGCAAAAGTGGCCATGCCCCGATGGGTCGCCACCGCCGCACGGACGATATTGGCCGCCAGCGCCGCACCCGAGGCCTCGCCAAGGCGCATGCCCAGATCGAGCAATGGCTGCTTGCCCAGATGCTCCAGCAGACACGCATGCGCCGGTTCCGCCGAACGATGCCCGGCCAGGCAATGATCCAGCGCGCCGGGAGATGCCTTCTCCAACGGTGCGACGGCGGCACAGCAGACATAGCCGTCCAGTATCACCGGAACGGAGCGCAGCCTTGCCGCCAGCACCGCGCCGGCCATGGCCGCAATCTCGCGTCCGCCCAGGGCACGCAGCAATTCCAGCGGCGGCAAACCGGCATGGCGGGCAACGGCGCGGGATACCACTTCTGCCTTGTGGTTGACGCCATCCCCGTCCAGCCCCGTGCCCGGTCCGGTCCACTCACCGGCCTTGCCGCCATACAATCCGTGGCAGAGCGCGGCGGCAATAGTGGTGTTGCCGATGCCCATTTCCCCGACACACAACAGATCGGCTTCACCATCCACCGCATTGAAGCCGGTGGCGAAGGCCCGGATGAACTCATCCTCCGTCATGGCCGGGGCCTCGGTGATATCGGCGGTCGGAGAATCGAGATCCAGCGCCACCACATCCAGCCGGGCGCCAAGCTGCCTGCAAAGCTGATTGATCGCCGCCCCACCCGCCTGAAAATTGGCAACCATCTGCACCGTTACCTCCGCCGGGAAAGCCGATACGCCTTGTGCCGTCACCCCGTGATTGCCGGCAAAAACCACAACACGGATGTCATCGGCGCTTATTTCCGCCCGTCCCTGCCAGCGGGCCAGCCAGAAGGCAATATCCTCCAGCCGTGCCAGCGCTCCGGGGGGTTTGGTCAACTGGCCGTCGCGTTCGCGCACCGCCACCACCGCCTTGTCATCCCCCTTGGGCAGGGCCTGCAGCAGGGCTTCGATTTCGGCAATGGTTCCTGGGGTCTGGACAGCATTCATCATCGGCTCTCTTTACTCTATACAATACAAGAAACACGGAACAGGGAGCATAATCGTGGACAGGAAAACGGGCAAACGGACTTTATGCCAACTATGGCGGGAGGGCTTGGCCGCCCTGGCCTTTTTCACCCGAATTCCCGTGCCTTCCGGCCCGTGGCAGCAGGTATCACTGGCCGCATCCATGCGCATGTTCCCGCTGATCGGCGCCGGTGTGGGTGCGGTCATCAGCCTCGCCTACTGGCTCAGCACCGGCCTTCTTGATGCGCCGGCCATAGCCGGCGCCGTCATCGCGGTTGCGGCGGGCATCCTGATCACCGGCGCCCTGCACGAGGACGGTCTGGCGGATTTCTGGGACGGCTTCGGTGGACAAGACCGCACACAACGGCTCGCCATCATGCGCGACAGCCATCTCGGCAGTTACGGTGCCATTGCACTGATCTGCATCCTGATTCTGCGCATCGCCGTCATTTCATCGGGCACGCCTGCCCGGATCGCCGGAATGCTGATTGCCGCCGCCGCCCTCTCACGCACTGCCGCCGTCATTCTCGCCCATCTGCTGCCCCCCGCCCGCGGGGACGGGCTTTCCGCCAGTGCCGGCACCCTGCCCCTGCCCATAGCCCTTGGCGCCACCATAACCGGCCTGCTTGCCGCCCTCATCTTTCTGCCCCTCACCGCCCTTCTGCCGGCGCTGATCGCCATGGCGACGGGAATCGCCCTTCTCCATTTCCTCTCCGCCGGACGACTCGGCGGCCAGACCGGTGACGTTCTGGGCGCAACCCAGCAGATGACCGAAGCGCTGATCCTAATATCGATAGTCAATATATCAATTTGATATATTAAACTGTTGCATATAAGCAACGCACATTTTAATTCAGCCGGTCATC
>CAYXDL010000354.1:0-3074 GCA_964463775.1 uncultured Hyphomicrobiales bacterium | reverse complement strand
TATGATCGACCAGCCCCTCATCCCCGATACGGTGATCGGTCACGCCGTTGAGATAGATCATGTGATTGCCCTTGCCGCCGCCGGTCAGGCCGATATCGGTTTCGCGTGCCTCGCCGGGGCCGTTGACGACACAACCGATGACCGACAGGGTCAGCGGGGTGCGGATATGGGCCAGCCGCTCTTCCAGCACCTCGACCGTGCGGATCACGGGAAAGGCCTGACGGGCACAGGAGGGGCAGGAAATGATACTCACACCGCGCCGCCGCAGCCCCAGGGTTTTAAGCAATTCGAAACCCACACGGACTTCCTCCACCGGATCGGCGGAAAGAGAGACACGGATTGTGTCGCCAATCCCGGCCCAAAGCAGCGAACCAATGCCGAGCGCCGATTTCACCGTACCGCCGATCAGGCCGCCGGCCTCGGTAATGCCCAGATGCAGGGGATAGTCGCAGGCCTCGGCCAGGCCCTGATAGGCGGCGCAGGCCAGAAACACATCCGATGCCTTGACGCTGATCTTGAAATCGAAAAAGTCGAGGTCCTCAAGGATGCGTGCATGACGCAATGCGCTTTCCACCATGGCCTCGGGGCAGGGTTCACCATATTGTTCCAGCAGATCCCGCTCCAGACTGCCGGCATTGACACCGATACGGATCGAGCAGCCATGATCACGGGCCGCCCTGACCACCTCGCCAACCCGTTCCTTCGAACCGATATTGCCCGGATTGAAGCGCAGGCAGGCGGCGCCAGCCTCCGCCGCCTCGATCGCACGGCGGTAATGAAAATGAATATCGGCAATAATCGGTATTTTCGCCCCGGCCACGATACGCGGCAAGGCCGCCGTCGCATCCTCGTCCGGGCAGGAAACGCGCACCAGATCGGCACCGGCCTCCTCGATAGCGCGGATCTGCGCCAGTGTCGCCTCCGCATTGCCGGTGACCGTATTGGTCATGGTCTGCACCGCAATCGGCGCGCCATCGCCGATCGGCACATCACCGACATAAATACGGCGCGAGGGGCGGCGCATGATATCTCTGTAGGGTCGAACACTCATGACAGTCATCCGTTCAGATCGATAGGCGCGCAGGCTGTATATCAAGAAGCCCCGGAAACCGCCATGGTTATGCATGGAGAAAAAGGCGGAAAAAGCGGGGGGGAAGCGCCGGTGACGGCGTCGCTAACGCCGCGCCAGCAGCTTCTCGGGTGACAGATCGACCCCGCTCAGCGCATTGCCGACCGGGGCCAGGGGCGGAATGCGTTTGCCATCCACCCAGATTTCAAGCCCTCCGGCATTGCCCGTATCCAGGCGCAGGCCATCCATATCGGGTACGCGGAATTCATCCCCCGGGCGCAGAACCCGGGTCAGCAGCGTTCTGTCAGCCGATGTCACCTGTACCCAGCTTTCCTGACGGGCACGAATGACGATGCGCCCGCCTTCATCACCGGCGACACGGTCCTTGGCCTTGGGATCGGCCATGGCCAGATTGACCGACGTCCGTTCAGGCAGGGAGGGGGGCGGTACGGCAACCGTCTCTTCCTTGCCGGAAACAGACCGGGGGGGCACGGCCGGGGCGGTCTCCTTCCCGGCCACGACCTCTTGCCCGCTGAGCGCGCCTCCGTCCTGCCCGCCATCAGCCGGCGCCGATTGTGCGGCCATGGCGGAGGAAACAACGGCGGAATCCGAATCCCGCAGATTTTCCTGCTGTGTGGCGGAAGCAGAAGAAGCAGCACTGGCCGGTTCCTCTGCCGGATCAGCGGCGGCGGAATTCGCTGAAACCACGGGTGCGGGTTTTCCGGCCGCCTCCGTCTCAGGAGAGGTTGTTTTGGAGGATGCCGCCGCCATCGCCGCAGCCTCCTCCTCTGCCGGGATCATCCCGCGCGGCCTCTCTGCCGCCGGAACCGTTACGGCGGGCTGATCCCCGCCAGTGCTTCCCGCGCTTTCAGTGGTGGGTAACGCACGCTCAACCGCAGTGGTACCGGCATCATCGCCAGCCTTATCCGCCACCGTCGCCGGAGAGGCCTCCTCCCCGGTGAGCGGAGGGACCGCAACGGTTTCCACCTCGCTCCGGCGGGAACGGTCATAAGCCTGCCAGCCGGCGAATATCGCCACGGCAGCACCTATTGCCACCAGCATGATCCATTTCTTCGGCAGGCCGGAGGATGGGGGCGGTACCGGGAAGTTCAGCTCCACCGGCTGAACGGAAATATCGTGCTCGCGCTTGTAGCGGGCAACAGCCTCGGCCCCGTCCAGTCCCAGAAACTCGGCATAGGCGCGGATAAAACCAAGAGTATAAATACGCCCCGGAAGATTGTCCTCCTGCCCTTCCTCCAGGGCAGAAAGAACCGAAGCCTTGATTTTCAGCCGTTCGGCAACATCCTCCAGCGCCAGGCCGCGCGATATGCGGATCGAACGCATCTCGCTGCCCAGCGTCCATACGCCGCTTTTCGCTTCATCCTGCTGAATATTGTGCGATATTTCCATCGGCTGTGGTGCCAACCCCGGCTGCCGGTTCCCCGTCAGGCGGGGATCCCATCCGCAATGTTCCGCACGGCCGCCCGCATTTCCCGTTACCCGCGCATCAGCCATCCGGTATTCCGGTGGCAATACCGCGCGATAAGAAACCCCTCCTCGCCCGGCGTTACTATCAGATGTTCTGCTATCAGATAATTGTGCCAGACCCGGAAGAAGAGACCATGCGCCTTCCGGCCATTATGGGATTTTTATGTGTTGCCATAATGCCGCAGGGGGAGATTAAACCCGCATATCCGCATTGGCAATGGAATTTTCATGACCATTACAGGGCAACCCCGTGATTTTCGGCATAGTCCATCATCCGTTCACGCAGGCTGCGCTCACCAAGGGAAAGCATGGGCCGCAACTCAGCGGCCAGCGCCCCGACATCAAGGCTGAGCAGCATTTCCTTGACCGGTCCCACCGATCCCGCATTCATGGACAGAAATCTGTAGCCAAGCGCCGTCAGACACATTGCCTCCAGTGGCCGTCCGGCCATCTCGCCGCAGAAGGAAACCGGCTTGCCCGCCTTGCGGCACTGAGCGTTGATCCAGTACAGCAGCGA
>CAYXDL010000353.1:0-3075 GCA_964463775.1 uncultured Hyphomicrobiales bacterium | reverse complement strand
AAATGGACAGGGCGCAAATTCGTGCCCGCGTCTCGGAACTGCTGGACATGGTCGGGCTGAGCGGATCGGAGGCGAAATACCCGGCCGAGCTTTCCGGTGGTCAGCAGCAGCGCGTGGCCCTGGCGCGTGCCCTGGCCACGTCACCGGGCCTGCTCCTGCTTGATGAACCTCTGAGCGCGCTGGATGCCGAGGTACGCGTCCATCTGCGCCACCGCATCAAGCAATTGCAGCGTGACCTCGGCGTCACCACCATCATGGTGACCCATGATCAGGAAGAGGCCCTGTCGCTGGCCGACCGCATCGTGGTCATGAATCACGGGCTGATCGAGCAGATCGGCACACCGGTTGAAATCTACCGCCATCCGGCCAGCCCCTATATTGCCGATTTCGTCGGCACGATGAATTTCATCACCGGCACGCTGGCGGATGAGGGGCATCTGCGGATCGGCTCCCTGTCGCTGGACGTCGACCAGAAGCAACAGGGCATTTGCGCCGGGAAAACCGTTACCGCCTGCATCCGCCCCGAAGACATCACCCTGCATCCTGCCGGCAATGGCGGGGCCAACACCGTGGCAATGACCATCGCGGATATCGAGTTTCTCGGTGCCTACTGCCGGGCCCGCCTGCAGGCGCCCGAGCTTGGGATCGACGAACTCCTTGCCGATTTCCCCGTCAGCACCCAGGAAGAGCTGTCCCTTGAAGCTGGCTGCCGGGTCGGAGCGCAACTTCCCCGAGAACGGCTGCTCGTCTTCGCCGGCCGGGCCGACGGGATCGCGCAACATGGCTGAGGACATTTCTGTGCGGGGCGGAGAGATTTCCATGTTCCGGCGTCTGCGCCATCTCAGCGGCGAGTACTGGCTGATGGGCGGGGCGATCCTGCTGCTGAGTGCGGGATTGTTCTCAGTCATTATCCTGCCTTTATACGCCATGCTCTCCAAGGCGATGGAGGACAATGACGGCAACTTCGTCGGCCTGGCCAATTTCATCGAATATTTTTCTTCCCCCGGTCTGGTGGTCTCTATCGGCAACAGCCTGTTCGTTGCACTGCTGACAACCTTCATCGCGGCGCTGACAGCCTTCATTTTCGCCTATGGGCTGACCAGAAGCTGCATGCCGGGCAAACCGGTTTTCCGCGCCATTGCCTCCATCCCCATTCTGGCGCCCTCCCTGCTGCCCGCCATCTCCCTGGTCTATCTGTTCGGCAATCAGGGGATGATCCGAGAACTGCTGCTGGGAGAAAGCATTTACGGGCCCATCGGCATCATGATCGGCATGGTATTCTATACCTTCCCCCATGTGCTGATGATCATGGTCACCGCCCTGTCCACGGCCGATGCCCGCCTGTATGAGGCATCGGAAGCCCTGGGTGCCGGGCCGGTACGCACCTTCTTTACCGTTACCATCCCCGGCGCCCGCTATGGCATCATCAGCGCCTTATTTGTCGTCTTCACCCTGGCCATCACCGATTTCGGCGTGCCCAAGGTGATCGGCGGTCAGTATAATGTGCTGGCGACTGACATTTACAAACAGGTGGTCGGCCAGCAGAATTTCTCCATGGGGGCCGTGGTCGGCCTGATCCTGCTGCTGCCCGCCGTTGTCTCCTTCATTGTTGATCAGTTCGTACGCCGGAAACAGATCGCCCAGCTCTCGGCCCGCGCCGTCCCCTACCGGCCCAAACCCAGCCCCCTGCGTGACTGGCTGCTGTTTGCCTTCTGCGTGTTGGTAAGCTTCGTTCTAGTCGGCATCCTCGGTACGGCGGCCGTGGCCTCCTTCATCAAGTTCTGGCCTTATGATCTGAGCTTCTCGCTTAACAATTACGATTTCGACGCCTTCGACCCCAATGGCTGGTCCTCCTTTTACAACAGCATCAAAATGGCCGCGCTCAGCGCCGTTATCGGCACCATTGTCATCTTCCTCGGCGGTTATTTCGTCGAAAAGGGACAGGGCTTCCGCCCCCTGCGCAGCCTGCTGCATATGACGGCGATGATACCGATGGCGGTGCCGGGGCTGGTGCTCGGCCTGTCCTATGTCTTTTTCTTCAGCGTGCCGGAAAATCCGCTGAA
The DNA here is from genome assembly GCA_964463775.1 of uncultured Hyphomicrobiales bacterium. Taxonomy (GTDB): domain Bacteria; phylum Pseudomonadota; class Alphaproteobacteria; order Minwuiales; family Minwuiaceae; genus JALXAG01. Next base: position 1,012 of record CAYXDL010000353.1, on the reverse strand, counting down.
TGCGATTTACGGCACCATGACCATACTGGTGCTGTCGGTGATCGTGCATTTTTATACGGTCAGCCACCTGACCATGGTCACGGCTCTGAAACAGATCGACCGGGAATTCGAAGCGGTTTCCGCCTCCCTCAAGGTGCCTTTCTACCGCACCATGACCCGGGTGCATGTGCCCATCTGCCTGCCGGCCATATCGGATGTGGCGATCTATCTGTTCGTCAATGCCATGACCACCGTTTCCGCTGTTGTCTTCCTGTATTCACCGGAAACCAAGCTGGCCTCCATCGCCGTACTCAATATGGACGATGTCGGCGATCAGGCCCCGGCGGCGGCCATGGGCATGATGATCGTGATGACATCGGCGATTGTGAAACTGCTGCATTTCGTTCTGATGAAGGCCACCAACCGCCGTGCCAATGCCTGGCGGATGCGTACGCGGGACTGACCGGTCCCGCGCCGCACCTGCCCCATCCGCAGGAGCAAGCCATGACCAAACGCACCCCGCCGCGCAAACACGCCGCCCCGGCCCAGGCCGAGGGTGACGTGAACACGACATCCCGCCGTCAGGAATGGCAGCAGCGGCATCTGGATCAGGAAAGCCGCAGCCTGCTGGAGCGCGATGCAGCCGTCTTTCTGCATCAATCCGTATCGACCCCCTGCCTGAATGCCATTCGCAAGGCGGAAGGCATTTACATTGAGGATATGCAGGGCCGCCGCTACATGGATTTCCATGGCAACAATGTCCACCATATCGGCTATGGACATCCGCGCCTGAAACAGGCCATTCGCGAACAGATGGACGCCCTGCCCTTCGCTCCCCGGCGCTTCACCTGTGAGCCGGCCGTGGATCTGGCGGAAAAACTGGCCGCCATCGCCCCCGGAGACCTCGGCAAGGTTCTGTTCACCACCGGTGGTTCGGATGCCGTGGAAGTGGCGATGAAAATCGCCCGCGCGGCCACGGGACGGTTCAAGTTCCTGTCCTTCTGGGATGCCTTTCACGGCGCCGGGTTCGGCG
>CAYXDL010000352.1:0-3117 GCA_964463775.1 uncultured Hyphomicrobiales bacterium | reverse complement strand
CAAGCCTGCCCAGCTTTCCGGCGGCCAGCGTCAGCGCGTGGCCATGGGGCGGGCCATCGTCCGCGATCCTAAGGTTTTCCTGTTCGATGAACCCCTGTCCAACCTGGATGCCAAGCTGCGCGTACAGATGCGCATCGAGATCAAGCGGCTGCAGAGGCGCTTGGGCACGACCTCGCTTTACGTCACCCACGATCAGGTGGAGGCGATGACCCTGGCCGACCGCCTGGTGGTGATGAATGCGGGACGGCCCGAACAGATCGGCACGCCGATGGATATCTACAGCAAACCGGCCAGCATGTTCGTGGCCGGGTTTATCGGCTCTCCGGCGATGAACTTCCTGAACCTGGAACGCGCCGAAGGCGGCAGGCTGTGCCTGCCCGGCAGCGGGCAGGTGCTTGCCGGGGATGACGGGAGCAACGGCGCGCCGGTGCTGGGCATTCGCCCTGAACACATGCAGATGGTCGGCACGGCGGCGGATGCGGATATCGTGCTTACCGTCGATGCCATCGAACCCCTGGGGGCCGATACCCTGGTCTATGGCCGGGCTGAGGGGCAGGAGGAGGAACTTGTCCTGCGCCTTGACGGATCCCACAGCATAGGCGAGGGGCAATCCCTGCCCATTGCCTTTGACCGTTCACACATGCATTTTTTCGACCGCTCCAGCGGAGGGCGGGCACAGGTCAGAATCCAGAAGCGCAGCCATGAAACTGTCTGAACGTCAGAACGATATACTGAACTGGATACGCCGGGAGGGGTTTCTGGCAATCGATATGCTGGCGTCCCACTATGGGGTGACCACCCAGACGATCCGCCGCGATATCAATGCGCTGTGCGACAGCGGGCTGTTGCGCCGTGTGCATGGTGGTGTCAGGCTGCCCTCGGCTTATGAAAACCTGTCCTTTTTTACCCGGCAGGTGCTCAATGCGCGCGCCAAGCAGGCGATTGCGGAACGGCTGGTGAAGGACATTCCCGACGGTTCGTCATTGTTTCTGGGCATCGGCACCACGGTTGAATATGTGGCCAAGGCGCTGCTGAAACACAAAGGCGTGCGGGTGATGACCAACAACCTCAACGTCGCGGCCATTCTGTGCGCCAACAAGGCCATCGGGGTCGATGTTTCCGGCGGTCAACTGCGCCATGACGACCGGGACCTGGTTGGCGGCGAGGCGGTCGCCTTCTTCAATGGCTTCCATGTCGATTTCGGCATTATCGGTGCCGGCGGTCTGGATCCCCGGCGCGGCTTGCTGGATTTTCAGCCCGCCGAGGCACAGGTGACACGGGCCATTGTCAAAAACTCCCGCCAGTGCTTTCTGGTCGCCGATGAAAGCAAGTGGCAGCGCCAGGCCGTGGTCCGTGTCGCGGAATTCAGCGAAATCGACGCTTTCTACACCGATGCGGATCCGGGCGCGGATATCCGCCGCCTTCTTAAGGAGAAGGGTGTCAGCCTGTGTATCGCGGAAAATCCCTAAACTTTTCTCAGGCTGCCTTTTCCTCTTCGATCACGGGATAGGCAATAGCCGCGATATGCGAATTGATGCGCCTGAAATCGCGCAGAATATCCAGGTGAAGCTGTGAGCTGCCCTTGCTTTCCGGGATGTCCTGGCGCAGGCGATCCATATGGCGCTCTATGGCGTCCTGTATCTTGTCGCGATAGCGGTGTTTTTCCTCGATCAGCTGTTCGGCCAGTTCAAAATCCCCGGTAATGAACAGATTGACCGCAAGCTGAAAATTCTCCAGCAGTTCCTTGTGCAGTTCGGCGATTTCCCTGTCCCCGGCATCGGAAAGAACAATGCCCGACTTGTGCTTTACCCGCGCCAGATCGACCAAGCTGTGGTCGATGATATCACCGATATGCTCCAGATTGGTGGCGAAGGCGAAAATCTCCATGGCGCGGCGGCTGTCGCGTTTGTTCAGGGCGCCCTTGGTGATTTCCGCAATATAGAGCGTCGCTTCCCTGTGCAGGCTGTCAATGGTGTCATCGAGCTGACGGATACGGGGGATGACGGTTTTGTCCCGGAAGGCCTGCAGGCTCATATCCAGCATTTCATAAGTGAAATCCGCCATGCGCAGCACCTCGCGCGCGGCATTGGCCAGTCCGCGTACGGGGTCGTTCGTATCCTTCGGGGCGAGAAATTGGGGTTGGCGGTTTTCCTGCCCCGGCAGAACCTCATCGGGCCTGATGCGCTCCATCACGCGGCTGGCGGGGCCGAGCAGCGGCAGGAAAAGCAGCCCGACCAGCAGGTTGAAGGCCAGATGGGCATTGCCGACCAGAAGCGCCGGGGGCAGAAAGTCCAACTGCTGACGCCAATCCGCATCCGCCGGGATGCTGCGGTAAAGAAGAATGAAAATCACCGCGCCGATCACCCGGAAGAACATGTTGGCGATCACGGGGCGCTTGCCTGCGGCCGGTTCGGCCAGTGTTGCCGTATAGGCGGGGAAGGCGGCGCCGATATTGGCCCCGACAACCATGCTGATCGCCAGGGGAAAATCGATCAGCCCCTGTGCCGCCAGCTGACCGGTAAGCAGAATGATCGCCAGGCTGGAATAGGACAGCCAGGTCAGCAGGATGGTGACGATGATCGCCAGAGCCGGATCGCCGGAGAGAGCCGACAGAATGGTGGCGATAACATCGCTCTGACGCAGATCCGCCGATACGCCGGAAATCATGCCGAGCGCGAACAGAACCAGGCCAAGGCCGATCAGGATGCGCCCTATATTACGGCTGCGCTTGGCGGAGGTGGCAAGAAACAGCACGACGCCGAGAAAAACCAGCGCCGGTGCCGCCTGGCGGATATTGAGCGAAAGCAGCTGTACCGCCAGGGCGGTGCCGATATCGGCACCCAGTACCATGGCGAGTGCCGGAATACGGGCAATCATTCCGCGGCCGGCAAAACCGGCAACCATGGTAATCACTGCCGTGCTCGACTGCAGCGCGGCAGCAAGCCCGGCACCGGTAAGGATGGCTGAAAAGCGGTTTCCGGCCATTTTCTGAATCACCGCATGAAGCTTGCCGCCCAGCGCCCTTGAGACGCCGGTGCGCACCATGCGCACCCCCCAGAGCAACAAGGCGACAGCGCCCAGAAGATGCAGCAATATCTGGAAACCGTTACCCATCGG
>CAYXDL010000351.1:0-3122 GCA_964463775.1 uncultured Hyphomicrobiales bacterium | reverse complement strand
GGGGCAGGATGGCCCTCGCCCGGGAACAGAACCACCGCCTGAGCGAGGCCGAAACCCATGCCCGGCGGGCCGTCGCCATCGATCCCGGAGAAGCCTGGGCCCATCACGCCGTGGCCCATGTGCTGGAAACCCGGGGCCAGGTGAGGGAGGGTATCGGCTGGATGCGCGAAAACAGCCCCCACTGGGACCGGTGCAATTCCTTCATGTATACCCATAACTGGTGGCATCTGGGGCTGTTCCTGCTCGATGCAGGGCAGGCTGATGCGGTGCTGGAACTGTTCGATACGCGCATCTGGGGCGTGGACAAGACGTACAGCCAGGATCAGGCCGGCGCCGTTTCACTGCTGTGGCGGCTGGAACTGCGCGGCATCGGTACAGGCGTACGCTGGCAGGATGTGGCGGCACATATCGGCAAACGCGACCTGGTACACGATCTGCCCTTTCTGGATCTGCACTATCTGAAGGCATTGCTGCGCATCAATGACGATGTTGCCGCCACCGCCTTCATATCGGGCATGGGAATGCGCGATGAACCCTCCTGGCGCGATGTCTGCATTCCCTTCGCCCGCGCCATGCAGCGCCGCCGGCGCGACCCTGCCGGGGCGGCGGATGTGATGAGTGTCGTCATCGGCGATTTTCAGGCCATTGGCGGCAGCCATGCCCAGCGCGACCTGTTCGTTCAGGAATGGATCGACTGCGCCCTCGCCGCCAATCGTCCGGATATGGTGATCCCCACCCTGCAGCAGCGGGCCGAAGCCCGCCCCGACATCCCCTGGGGCTGGCGGCTGCTCGCCCGCGCCCAGCGCCTTGACGGGCAGGAGCGTGCCGCCCGGCACAGCGAGGCAGAAGCGGCACGCACCGCCACCATTTTGAAAGAAAGCCTGACCGAAGAAAACCTGATCGGAAACCGACCCTAATCAACCGGCTTCAGCTTCGCCTTGTCGAACACGCGCAGCACCTGCGCCAGATCGTGACCGCGCTTGAGAATCCGCCCCGAAGCGCCGATCACCGCATACATCCCCTGCCGCCGAGCCAGGGAAGGCTGCTTGACCACCGAGAACAGCGCCACATCCGAGGATTTCCGGAACACATCGAAACGGCAGCGTTCCCGCCCCTGAGCAATGGCATAATCGCGCCATTCACCGCGCGCCACCATCAAACCGTATATGTTCATGATCAGGGAGAGCTCCCGCCGGTCGAAAAAGGGATGCGGACGATGACGCCCGGGCGATCCCTCCCCCCGGCCCGGCCCGGCGGCGGTAACCACGGCCGGGCGGGAGGAACCCGCATTGTCATCGAGGCTGAGAACCTCGCCCATTCTCCCTCCGCGATCCTATCGCGCCCCAAAGCGGCGCACATCCCTGTCAGGGCTCAGTATGACAAAAATATGACCGGGCGAACAGCCCGTAATCGCCCCTGCCGTGCCGCCGGCCCCTTCAGGCAGAAAAAGAACCGGGGAAATGACAGGCGGCGAAATGGCCGTTTCCGTGATCGGCAAGAACCGGTTCCTCTTCCCGGCAGCGGGGGGCGGCATAGGGGCACCGCCCGGCAAAGGCGCAGCCCCTGCCCGGCTGTGTCTGCGTCGGCACGGTGCCGGAAAGCGCCAACCTCGCCCGCCGCCCGGGCTCGGGCCGCGGCACCGCATCGAGCAATGCGCGTGTATAGGGATGCAGGGGGGATGCGAACAGCGCCGCCGCCGGGGCGCGTTCGACGATGCGCCCCAGATACATCACCGCCACATCCTCGCACAGATAATCCACAACCCCCAGATCATGCGAGATGAACAGAAAGGTGATGCCGTGCTCCTCCTGCAGGTCGCGCAGCAGGTTCAGCACCTGCGCCTGCACCGATACATCCAGCGCCGAAACCGCCTCATCGGCCACGATCAGTGCCGGATGTGTGATCAGTGCCCGGGCCACGGCAATGCGCTGGCGCTGGCCGCCGGAAAATTCATGGGGATAGCGGTCGCGGTCAGCAGCACGCAGGCCGACCTGTTCCAGTACTTCGGCAACCATTTCCGCCCGCCCGGCCGCATCGACACCGCCAAGAACATGCAGGGGTTCGGCAACGATGCGCCCCACTTTCTGGCGCGGATCGAGCGATCCGAAAGGATCCTGAAACACCATCTGGAAATGACGGCGGTGGTGGCGCAGCTCCGCCCCCTGAAGGGCGGAAATATCCTTGCCCAGAATTTCCACCCGCCCCGCCGTCGGCGTCTCAAGCCCCATGACCAGACGTGCCAGTGTCGATTTTCCGCATCCCGATTCGCCAACAATGCCCAGACTGCCCGCCGGCCCGAGACGCAGATCGACCCCGTTGAGGGCATAAACCCGCCCCGCCTCGCGAAACAGGGATTCGCGTGGCAGGGGATAATGCTTGACCAGACCATGTACCGCCAGAACATCCACCGCTTCCGTGGCGCCGTTTCCCCGGTTGCCGATGTGTTTGCTCATGCCTCCGCCCCCGCCTTGTCGAGAAACAGGCAGGCAGCCTCATGGCGTTCGCCGATCGGTTTCAGGGGCGGCACCGTTGTGGCGCAGACCGCTTCCGCATGGGGGCAGCGGTTCTGGAACGGACAGCCCGGCGGCAGTTCGGTGATATCGGGCACCGTGCCGGGAATGGTCGCCAGGCGGGTATTCCGCCCCGCCCCCAGCTTTGGTATCGCCGCAAACAGCCCCTGGGCATAGGGATGGGCGAAATGCCGGAAAATCGCCTCGCCGGATCCCTGCTCCACCGCCATGCCGCCATACATGATCAGTACGTCATCGGCATTTTCGGCGATCACGCCCAGATCATGGGATATCAGAATCAGCCCCATGCCGGTTTCATCCACCAGTTCCTGGATGAGATCGAGTATCTGCCGCTGGATGGTGACATCCAGCGCCGTGGTCGGCTCATCGGCAATCAGAACATCCGGTTCATTCGCCAGGGCCATGGCAATCATCACCCGCTGGCGCTGTCCGCCGGAGAGCTGATGCGGATACTGACCGATACGCCGGTGCGGATCGGGAATGCCGACCCGCTCCAGCAGGGAAAGCGCCTTTTCCCATGCCTCCCGCCGCCCCATGCCCTTGTGCAGGCGCAGCGCCTCACCCACCTGATCGCCGATACGGTGCAGCGGG
>CAYXDL010000350.1:0-3124 GCA_964463775.1 uncultured Hyphomicrobiales bacterium | reverse complement strand
GGCAGGTCTGCGACAAGCACAATGTCAATATCTTCTACACGGCCCCGACCGCCATCCGCGCCCTGATGCGCGCCGGCGAGGAGCCGGTGAAGAAAACCTCGCGCAAATCGCTGAAACTGCTGGGATCCGTTGGCGAACCGATCAACCCGGAAGCCTGGCTGTGGTATTACAATGTCGTCGGCGAGGGCCGCTGCCCGATCGTCGACACCTGGTGGCAGACGGAAACCGGCGGCATCCTGATCACGCCCCTGCCCGGTGCCACGGATCTGAAACCCGGTTCGGCCACATTGCCGTTCTTCGGCGTCAAGCCGATCCTGGTCGACAATGAGGGCAACGAGCTTGACGGCGCGGTCGAGGGCAATCTGTGCATTGCCGACAGCTGGCCGGGACAGATGCGCACCATCTATGGCGATCACGAGCGCTTCGTGCAGACCTATTTCAGCACCTATCCCGGGCGCTATTTCTCGGGCGATGGCGCGCGGCGGGATGAGGACGGCTATTTCTGGATCACCGGACGCGTCGATGATGTGATCAATGTCTCCGGCCACCGCATGGGCACGGCCGAGGTCGAAAGCGCCCTCGTCGCCCATCCCGACGTGGCCGAAGCAGCGGTTGTCGGCTATCCCCACGACATCAAGGGTCAGGGCATCTATGCCTATATCACCCTGCGTGTCGGCGTCGAACCCAGTGATGAGCTGCGCAAGGAGCTGGTGGCCTGGGTACGCAAGGAAATCGGCCCCATCGCGGCACCGGATCTGATTCAGTGGGCTCCCGGCCTGCCCAAGACCCGTTCGGGCAAGATCATGCGCCGCATTCTGCGTAAGATCGCCGCCAATGATTTCAGCAATCTCGGCGATACATCGACCCTGGCGGAACCCGCCGTTGTCGACGATCTGATCGAAAACCGCATGAACCGCTGACAGCGGCATATCTGAAAATTGCGGGCAAAACCCGGGCACACAAGCAACAGGGGAAGCCGCGGCTTCCCCTGTTTTGTTCCGGCTGACGCCGGTTTCGGGCCTGCTTCCGGGATCGACAGGATCAGAAGGAGTATTTGGCCCCGAACTGCACGCGTTTGGCATCACCGTCGGCGCCGCTTTCCTCCTGGCGCTGGCCCCAGATGAATTCCAGGCCCAGATTGACCGCTGTGACCGGCTGCCACATCAGATTGACATGGACGGTCTGGATATATTCGGTCGCACCGCTGCCAAGGCTGGAGGGGTTGTCGAACTGGGTGCGGCCATAAACCAGGGTCGACTGCAGATTGTCCGCCCAGTAATGGGTGTAACCGGCAAAACCGCCGACGATCTTGATCGCATCAATATTGTTGCTGACCAGCACACCGCCAAGCCCGCTGCCGCCTTCGATATAACGGCCGATGCCATCACCATAGGTGATCTGGCCGAAGGCCTTGTCCTTACCGAAGGTTTTCACGTTGCCGGCCAGATTGACGCCCCAGCCGGTTTCGCTGTCCTCATTGGTGCCGTCATCGAAGCGGAGCTGGCGAACCAGCCCGGCCAGATGCACCCCGCCCCAGGAACGGTTGAGGCGCGCCCGGGCGATGAAGTCGGGCAGGCGGTCGATATTGTTGCCACCATCGCCGGAGATGTCGCCTTCGGGATTCTCGATCGCCACGGCGAAGGACCCGCCCTCGAAGGGCATGGTGTAACGAAGCTGGGCCTGGCGCACGAAAATTTGACCGGCAGGTCCTTCAAAATCGACTGTCGGCGGCAGGGATGCCAGATCCATGAATGTTGACCAGGTCTGCCCGGCAAGGAAGTTGCCCAGTTTCCCATAAGCATGGCGCAGGCGCAGGCTGGTGGAGTTGGACACGTTCTCATTGCCGCCGGTGCCGAAGAAATCACCCTCGATATGGGTTTTCAGCGTGCCGAAAGGCGTCGGCGTCCAGGTCTTGACATAAAGGCGGCTCTGGCGGGCATGCAGGCGGGTATGGCCCGAACGGTTCTTGGCGGCTTCGCCATCCACCGGGATGGCCCCGGCAAAGAAGCTGTCGCCGATCGCCTGACCGTTGCCATCGGTATAAATGGCGTCACCCTTGACATAACCGCCAATCTTCACAGAAGTACTGGTCCCCGGCAGCATGAAACTGCCCTTGGCCGCGCCTCCGGTCACCGCCTTGGCAACCTTCTTGCTGTTTTGCTTCTGCTTCTGTTCCAGATCGGCAACCTTGCGCTGCAGGGCATCGATCTGCGCTTTCAGATCCTGCAGGGACTGCGCGGAAGCGCTCGGTGCCATCATGGCCGAAACTGCTACCCCCCCGATCAGGATCAAGGCGAGGCCACCCGCCCCTTTTCCCGGACGCATGCCTCTGCGCGGGGTTGGAAATATGGATGCCATTTCCTTGTCTCCATTAAAATATTGATGTTTCCCGAGAACATATTGTCTTTTATTGTTTTTCCTATCCATAAACATGTTCTGAACATTATGTTTTCGTACCTGTTAGCAAGTACATATAAAGTAATTAATTTTGTTCTTGATCTGGTATTATTGGAGTGACACCCCTCACGGTTTCGTGCGCAATTGTGCGTGCGGGTGGTTTCCCGCTCTATTCCCTGCTGCTTGATAATGGAAAATACTGGAACATATGTTCCGTATAATTAGAGTGGTGGCTGCGGATGAAAAAGAATCGTCCGGTTACCGGATATCACCGCTCGCAATCTGCGGGAGGGCCCATGAACATCCTGATCATTGCGCAATATTCACTGATACGCGAAGGGCTTGTGCGCCTGCTTGACGAACCGGCCTACCGCTTCACCCAGGCCGCGCATGTTTATCAGGTGGCAGATGAGAGCGGCGGCTGGGACGTGGCACTGATGGACTGCCCCGGCCAGATGGAAATCTGGTTGCCCGAAATCGCCTTGCTGCACCAGCATTTTCCCGGCCTGCCCATCGGCCTTCTGGTAGAGCAGATCCGCCTTGAGGACGTGCGCCGGGCCATCACGTCAGGCGCCAGCGGCTTTGTGGACAAAAACGGCTCTGTTCCGGCGCTGAAAAGCGTTACCGCCCTGATCGCCAGCGGCGAGGTCTTCGTACCGTCATGGGTGATGCGCAGCCAGAACAACGACCTCAACGGCCGGGAACAGCACAGCCCGCTCTCCGCGCT
>CAYXDL010000349.1:0-3130 GCA_964463775.1 uncultured Hyphomicrobiales bacterium | reverse complement strand
CCGTTTCGTCGGCAAGTCGAAAGCCATGGAAATGTGCCTTACCGCCCGCATGATGGACGCTGAAGAGGCGGAACGCGCCGGGTTGGTCAGCCGCGTCATCCCGCTGGACGATCTGCTGGATGAGGCACTGAAGACGGCCGCGCGCATTGCCGAGCTCAGCCGCCCGGTGGTCATGATGGCCAAGGAGGCCGTGAACAAGGCCTATGAAACCACCCTGCGCGAGGGGGTCATGTTCGAACGCCGCCTGTTCCATGCCTCTTTCGCCATCGAGGATCGCGCCGAAGGCATGGCGGCCTTCGCCGAAAAGCGCAAACCCCATTTCAGGAACAAATAAGCAGGATAAATGACGGGTGGCGGGTTGACGCGGCCATGTCTGGCCGTTATAACCCCGCCCTCGTTAGAGAATTCCTTTCAACAGGTATGTCATGGCTCACACCAAACAGGCGCGCAAGCGCATCCGTCAGACGATTGTCCGCACTGAACGGAACCGCATGAACCGCAGCCGCGTGCGCACTTTCGTCAAGAAGGCCGAAAAGGTTCTGGAAAAAGGCGATGTCGAAGCCGCCCGCGAAGCCGTGCGCGTCGCCCAGAGCGAACTGCACCGGGCCGTCAACAAAGGCGTGCTGAAGCGTAATGCCGCCTCGCGCAAGGTTTCCCGCCTCAACGCCCGCCTCAAGGCAGCCGCTCTCGGCTGAAGGCAGTACCGCTCATTCGCCGGGCACCAGATTCGCATCAAAGCTGTCCAGTGCCGTTGCGGTAACGAAATGAACAAGGGGCGCGCCTGATGGCAGCGCCCCTTATCCGTTCTGTGTGGAAAATTTGCCTGCCATAACAATATCTGGACATTTTTCTCTGCCCAGCCACCACATTTGCTGAAAATGTTTGTACACGCTTTGATCCCGTTGCCAGCGGCGCATGGGCGGATTACCCTTAGCGCGCATTTCCTTTTCACGGTGATCATGGTCACCGGGCGATGACCCGGAAGGGGCAAGGTTTTGTCACTTCCGCAATCCGCGATCCCATGTGGTTTCGCCCCATGTGGTTGTTCACAACGGGCGGTATCCCCTGTCCGGCATGGGCCAGGCGGTGAGCGGCAGGCAGCCCGGCCATCGCCACACTTTCCGGGGCGGGGCTATCCCGGAAATAACGGGATACGGGCTGCGAAATGCCGGCTGAAAAGAATGATATCCGTACCAGGACGCAGGGGGCGGAGAGTATGAGTGAAACAGGCATGAGCAACAATGACACACCCGGTTACCGGGGCGATCTGCTGCCACGGGAAGCCTGGACAATGCTGGAGGAGGAGGAGCGCGCGGTGCTGGTCGATGTCCGCACCGATGCGGAATGGCAATTCGTCGGCCAGGCGGATCTGTCCTCGCTCGGCCGCCCGCATATCGGTCTGTCCTGGCAGAGATGGCCGGAGATGAAGCTCAATGCCTCCTTCGTTGACGATCTGAGCGCATTGCTGCAACGCAACGATTATGGCCCGGATACGCCGTTGCTGTTCCTGTGTCGCTCGGGCGGGCGCTCGGCCGCCGCCGCGGAAGCGATGACCCGGGCCGGATACACCCGCTGTTACAACATCGCGGAAGGATTTGAGGGACCACTCGATTCCCACAGGCATCGCGGCACCTCCGGCGGGTGGAAGGCTGCCGGCCTGCCATGGGTGCAGAGTTGACCATGGGCATGGAGCAATCGGTAATGAGCGGCGCGGACGAACTTGATGCCGTCTGGCGCAAGGTGCGGGCCAGACTGCGCAGCGAATATGGCGAGGCCACCTATAACAGCTGGCTGAAGCCGCTTTCCGTCACCGATGCCGGAGAGGATGGCGTGACCCTCGGCGTGCCGACGCGCTTCATGCGCGACTGGGTCGCCACCCATTATGGTGAACGCATCCGCGATTTCTGGCAGGCGGAGGATCCGGCCGGACGCAACCGGGTGGAAATCGCGGTCAGCAACGCCTCTCAGACAAAACGCCCGGACATGCCCGCCCCGCCCGGGAATACGCCGGAGACGACAGAGGCACCGGAAAAACAGGCGCAGCCGCAGGAGGCATCCCGGAAAGCCGCGCAGCGGGCCTCTTCCCGGAAAGCGGCGGTGACGGCGGAAGGAATTGAGGAGGACCTCGGTGCCAAGCTCGACGAACGCTTCACCTTTGACAGCTTCGTCGTCGGACGCCCCAACGAGCTGGCCTATGCCGCGGCACGCCGCGTCGCCGATTCGGATCAGGTATCCTTCAACCCGCTGTTTCTCTATGGCGGCGTCGGGCTGGGCAAAACCCACCTCATGCATGCGATCGGCTGGTATATTCACACCCGTTTCCCCGAGCGCAAGGTCGTCTACATGTCGGCCGAAAAATTCATGTACCGCTTCATCCGCGCCGTCCGCTACAAGGACACCATCGCCTTCAAGCAGCAGTTCCGCGCCGTCGATGTGCTGATGATCGACGATGTCCAGTTCATCGCCGGCAAGGAATCGACCCAGGAGGAATTTTTTCACACCTTCAATGCCCTGGTCGATCAGAACCGCCAGATCGTCATTTCCGCCGATCGCTCGCCCTCCGACCTGGAAGGCATAGAGGAGCGAATCCGCTCGCGCCTCGGCTGGGGGCTGGTTGCCGATATTCACCCCTCCGATTACGAACTGCGCCTCGGCATCCTGCAGTCGAAGATCGAGAATGCCGGCGTCGAAGTGCCGCAGAACGTGCTGGAATTCCTGGCGCACCGCATCACCTCCAACGTACGCGAGCTGGAGGGGGCGATGAACCGGGTGCTGGCCTATCACAGTCTGGTCGGACGGCAGATCACCCTCGAAACCACGCAGGAAGTGCTGCAGGACCTGCTGCGGGCCAATGACCGCCACATCACGATCGAGGAAATCCAGAAAAAGGTTGCCGAGCACTTCAATATCCGCCTGTCGGACATGTATTCGGCCCGGCGCGCCCGCTCCGTCGCCCGGCCAAGACAGATCGCCATGTCGCTGGCCAAGCAGCTCACCTCGCGCAGCCTGCCGGAGATCGGGCGCAAATTCGGCGGGCGCGACCATACCACCGTCATGCATGCCGTGCGCAAGGTCGAACAATTATGCGAAACCGACGCCAGTTTCGCCGAGGATGTGGACCTGTTGCGGC
>CAYXDL010000348.1:0-3135 GCA_964463775.1 uncultured Hyphomicrobiales bacterium | reverse complement strand
GTGGCATCGCGCTCCTCCTCACGCACACGGAAACCGATGGACAGGCCGTCAATTGCCCCGGCCCGCATCAGGGCATGCGCCTCGCGGGCACGGGCCACATCCATCAGCAGGCGGCCGCGGACGAACAGGCCATGGTCGTTCTCGGTAATATGATCGAACAGCCCGATCGGCTGGGCCGGGTCGTGCTGCCACAGCATTTTGACATCACCCGCCCGCTTCAGACTGCCGGAAAACGCGCCTCTGGCAACGATTTCCCCGTCCCGGTCGATCACGCCGAAAACGGATGCATAACCGCTAAAACACCCGCCGTCGGACAGTTGTTTTACCCATAGTGGCGCTGTCAATTCATCGCGCATGCTGCTAACCTTTTGCTGATTGATGATCTTTTCTTCGGGATATTCATGAACGCGACAGACACACCGCCCGCCGGAGATGACGAAGCTCCCTCCCGTCCCGCGTTATTCGCCGCGTCCGAAAATGGTCGCCTGCATGATTTCAGCCATGTCAACCGCGCGCCGGCACCGGAGAAAACGCGCTTTTGCTCACCGCGCGTTCAGTCCCTGCACACATGGTGGTGGCGCTTCGCCGGCGCCGTGCCCCAATGGCAGCATTTCGACATCCTCGAACACCGCGGCATCATCAATCATCTGTTCATGGTCGCGGTGCTGTCCCCTGTTCGCTTCCAGTTCCGCATCTGTGGCGAGGCCTCCGCCGCCATCGTCGGACGGGACAATACCCATGTCGTTCTTGAATGCGGGCAGGGCGGGCAGTTCGGCCCCCTTGCCTGCCACTACGCCGAAGTCGTCAAAGCCCGCCAACCCCGCAAATGCCACGGCAGTTTTCATTACCTCGATCAGGGGCTGGTGGATTTCGAAAGCATCGACTGCCCCCTTTCTGACGCCCAGGGCAGAATCACGCATCTGATCGGTTGTCTTGACATTTGCGGGACCCCGTAGAGCCCTCCCTCAGCAGGAAGAAACAATTTACAATTTGTCTCTGTCTTTTGCCGGTGAACGCCCCTACAATCGGCCGGAGGATATTTTTATTTCGGTCACGCATTACAAAGAACAATGAAAAATCAGAAACCGGACCACAGCTTTATCGAAATTCACCGCAACCCGGCACAACCCGGAACAGATCTGCAATCCCCGCGCTGCAGATCCCTGTATGAATGGTGGCTGGGGCAAGGCGTACATCCCCCCCTGCGCAAAAGTTTCGACATCATCGAACACAAGAAGATCGCCAGCCATCTGTTCCTGATCGAGGTTCATGGTGAGGACCGCTTTCTCATCAAGCTGATCGGGGAAAGCGCGGCCAATATTCTGGGCCGCAACAATACCGGCCAATGGGCCAGCAACGCCCCTGACAATCCTCATGGGGCGCTTATCGATTATTACGCCCGGCTTTGCGAAAGCAGAATCCCCTGGCACTGCCATGGCCGGCTGACCTATCTCGGACGCGATCACATCCATTTCGAAAGCATCGATTGTCCGCTGGCGGATGAAAACGGCGCCATCAGCCATATCATTGGCTGCATCGACCTGACCGCCTGACCCTGCGCGCATAAACGCGCGTGGTCATTTCCCGCCCCGTGCCCCGCCCGATGATGGCGGGCGCGGCGGCAGGCCGGCAGCGGTGCGTTTCTCCTCTTCGCTCATATAACTTGCCCCCTCCAGCATGGCATGCAGTTTTTCCCGTCTTGGTGCCAGGGCACTGATACGGTCCAGATCGGGCCGGATCGTGATGCCGCGCCCGAAGCGCGGCGCCAGCCAGGCTTCGAAATGAGCGGCCATGTCCTGCACCAGCGGCAGGACCGTCTGTTCCCACAAGGCCAGCCGTGCTTCACGGTAATTGGCATAGGTGTTGTCCCCCGGCAGGCCAAGCAGCAACGGCGGCACGCCAAAGGCCAGGGCGATCTCCCGGGCATGGGCTTCGCGCGCCTGGCGGAAATCCATGTCCCTGGGGCTGAAGGACATTTCCTGCCATTGCAGGCCGCCTTCCAGCAGCATGGGCCGCCCTGCCGCCATGGCGCCGGAAAAGCGCGCCTCGATCTCCGCCTTCAGCCGTTCGAACTGTTCCGCCCCGAGCCCGGCATTGCCCTGCACCACCAGGGCCCCCGACGGGCGGGCGGCATTGTCCAGCAGTGCCTTGTTCCATACCGTCTGGGCATTATGACTGTCGATCACCGCTGCCGCCGCTTCCGTCGGGGCCAGGCCGTAATGTTCATCCAGCGGATTGAATGCCGCCAGATGCAGAACCGGCCCCAGCCCGCGCAGCGGATCACAGGGTAGGCGACGCTTTCCCGCCGGCGTTTCATGTTCATAACCGGCAAGCCGCCCCCGGCGATCGGTAAGAACGCGCACATGATCAGGGCGCAGTACGTGCAGCTCCCGCGGGGCTCCTTCTGCGGGACCGACCGCCTCGACATAGGCATTGCCCGCGATCAGGCGGTAGGCCGTCAGGCTTTCCAGCAACGCCGCCCCCGACATCCCCGGCGCGGGGCGGGAGAGCAGGCGGCACAAAGGATGGCTTCCGGCCAGGGCCTTCCCTTCCGCCAGAATATTCCAGTGAACGGAGGAGGCCGCCACCGCAATCTCATTGACGCAGCGGAACACAATGGCATTGCCGGCATAGCCCTCACGGGCGAAGCTTTCATAATTGCGCGGGGCAAAATGCGCCCGCGTCACCAGTGGCAGGGTGAAGGCGGGTTGCCCCGCCTGCTTTCCGGCGGGGCGCCACAAGGCCCTCAGCATATCGGTAATCCCCATGGTCTCCCTTCCCGTCGATATGTCGGCATAAGAGGGCGGCGGCAGGCAAGAGGCAAACCCGCCGCCGCCGGCCGCAGACAGCGGCCAAAAATCAAAGCACGCGTATTTGCGGCGACGGGCCGAGCAGCAGATCGCTCAGCGCCCAGACCAGGGCATCAAGGCGATCCGGCGAGGAGCCGCTGCCCGGCACCCACCCCGTCATCTGTTCTTCCAGTTCCGCGAACTGGCCGGCATGATGCACCCGCCCGGCCTCGTACAGGGCCGCGACCGGCCCGGCACGATCCTGCTTGCTCTGGCGGGCATGGACCGGGCGGATGGCCGCATCCAGATCGGCCAGCGCCAGATTGGCGGCGATCAGATCACCCCC
>CAYXDL010000347.1:0-3156 GCA_964463775.1 uncultured Hyphomicrobiales bacterium | reverse complement strand
GTGGCGGTGGTGGTGCCGTCACCGGCCAGATCGGCGGTGCGGGAGGCCACTTCACGCACCATCTGGGCGCCCATGTTCTCGAACTTGTCGGAAAGCTCGATTTCCTTGGCGACGGATACGCCGTCCTTGGTCACCCGCGGGGCGCCGAAGCTCTTGTCGAGAACCACATTGCGGCCTTTCGGGCCAAGGGTGACTTTCACTGCGTCGGCAAGAATATCGACGCCCTTGAGCACGCGTTCACGCGCTTCCGTACCGAATTTGACTTCTTTGGCTGCCATTTTCAATTGCCTCCGATCAGCTTTCAATTACGCCCATGATGTCCGATTCCTTCATGATCAGCAGTTCCTCACCGCCGATCGTGACTTCCGTGCCGGACCATTTGCCGAACAGCACGCGGTCACCGGGCTTCACATCGGGGGCGATCAGATCACCCGCCTCATTGCGTGCACCGGGGCCGACGGAGATCACTTCACCTTCCTGCGGCTTTTCCTTGGCCGTGTCGGGGATAATGATACCACCGGCCGTCTTCTCTTCGCTTTCGATGCGGCGCACGACAACCCGGTCATGCAATGGACGAAACTTCATCTGTTCCCTCTCCCTTGAAATAGGACAAGATCGTTATTAGCACTCACAAGCGCCGAGTGCTAATTTCTTGATGCGTTGGGCATGTAATATCTGCGCGCCCCTTCGTCAAGACCCGGCGTGATTATTTATCCGCCGATATGCATCGCCGGCGCACCGGGGCCGCTTCTGAACGCCGCTCAATAGGATCAATGAAGCCATAAAAAAGGCCCGGCACGCGGGGCGCCGGGCCTGCGGAAAAGATATCGGATGATCTCAGGATATCGCCGGGCGGCGCACCGGCCATCCCGTACGCCGCCAGAACATCATCGCCGCGAAACCGGCGAGGAACAGCGTCATCCCGCCGGGTTCCGCCACTGCCATGGCCCCGGCGCCAGCACCAGAGGAGATCTTGCTGATCTTCAGACTGTCGATATTGAAGGCGGCATAGCTTGAATATGTCCGGCCCAGCAGATCATGGTTTTTTCTTTTGCGTTCAAGCCGATAACCGGTATCGCGGAAATAGCCCGATCCCAGACGCCCCTTGCTCTTCCACCAGGCCATAGGATCGTCAAGGGATACCAGATCGGCCAGCGAAGCCGAACTCAGCCAATCGTCATTTCCGAGGAATCTCACCCCGGCCAATACTTGCCGGCCATAGCGGTAGCGGCGGTCATCGCCATGCCTGTCCTTTTCATGGGATCCCTTATTCAGCCGCGGATCCTCCCCTTTCAGATAGGAACGGGTATTCAGCCCGAAGGCATCATATCTGCGCCCGACGTTTTTTATTTTTTCCTTCTTCATATGACCGCCGGAAGAAGTCTTGGAAGTCTGCCGCAGATAGGAATCCTGCACCCAGGCACTGCTGTAATTCCACCCGCCTCCGATCTTTGTCTTATACTGCTTTCCGCCGACCGACAGATAAAAGCTCAGCCAGCTGCTGTCACCCTTCTCCCGCGAGGAGGCGTTATAGCAACTGCTTTTCCCACTGCATCTGTTTTCCGGCGCCCTGTCCAGGTCGATGATGAAGCGCCCCCTGACCCTGGCAGGATCTTTAGAGGAACCGCCATCGGAACTGTACCTGTAATAGGTCGTCCCGGTAAAATCACCGCGGATCAGCGCCGCCGGTGCCGGACGGGCAACCAGAAACAGCAGCGTCCCCGCCGCCACAGCGGCCAGAACGACACGGAAAAGCTGCCTCATCCGCATCCGCACCAACGCATCCATGCCTTCCGTATTCGCACTCATGACACCAACACTATCCATAACTCAACCAAATCACGGGAAAGTTATGCATAAATTATTAAAACAAAGTAAAAGTGATTTTTATTATAGTATAAATTTATGTTTATTATTAATTGAATAAAATTTTATACAAATGCACCTGCTTCGAAAAAACTTGATCCGGCGGTATGAAAAAGCGGATGCTGTGTCGCACGGTTTCATCAGCCAAGGGAGGGAAGCATGAGCTCATTACAGGGGAAGCGCGCCATCGTGACCGGCGGCAGCCGCGGTATCGGCCGGGCCATTGCCGAAAGCCTGGCCCGTAATGGTGCCTCCGTGATGGTCACGGCGCGCCATGGCGTGGCGGCAGAAGAAACAGCCGCCGCCATCCGGGCCGAAGGCGGAGAGGCACTGGCCCTGCCCTGCGATGTTGCCGATGCCGGGGCGGTCGGGCAGTTGTTCCGCGAAGCAGAGAAACGTTTTGGCGGGCTGGACATCCTGATCAACAATGCCGGCACGATCGATCCTATCGGCCATATCTGGGAAACCGATCCTGATGCCTTTGCCCGGCTGATCGCGATCAATGTCAATGGCGTCTATCATTGCGCACGGGCGGCCATTGGGCTGATGCGCGCCAATGGCGCGGCGGGCGGCACCATCGTCAATCTCAGCTCCGGCGCCGCTCACCGCCCGATCGAGGGATGGAGTGCCTATTGCACATCGAAAGCCGCCGTGGCCATGCTGACCCGCTGCATCGATCTGGAGGCCGGTCCGGCCGCCGCGCCCGAAGCGCCGGTGCGCGTTTTCGGCTTTGCTCCCGGCACGGTGGAAACCGACATGATGCGCCGCATCCGCCAGGCCGGCCTCGGCCCCGTGGCGAAAATCCCCGCAGAGGCACATGGCCCGGTTGATGCCGTGGGCAAGACCGTGACCTATTTGTGCACCCCGGCGGCCGATGACCTGGCCGGGCAGGAAATCGACATCCGTATGCCGGAACTGCGCCGGCGCGTTGGCCTGCCGCCTCTCTCCTGAGACATATAAACACATGATATAAATGTGTTTTTCTGCTGGTAACGGTAACCATTCCTTAAACATGTCACCGCACAATCATGTCTGCCCGGCAACCTCAGCATATGTACGGAGGTGACGATGAATGCAGAACAGCCAATCGATGCGGAAAAAATTGAAATGAACGAGATGTCCATGCCCAGCAGTGGTGAATATTCAGCCTCCAGCAACGATGCGGTTATAGAGGAAGCCATCGATTGCCTGAAGGCACTGGCCAGCGGAGACTTCACCAGAGTACCGCAGGGGCATGATCCCCTCTCCGCCGCCGTGCGGGAAATGGCGCAGAGCCGGATCGAGAGCGTG
>CAYXDL010000346.1:0-3161 GCA_964463775.1 uncultured Hyphomicrobiales bacterium | reverse complement strand
ATTCATTGCTCAGCGGACCGTTGATCCAGCTTTGCAGATCGCCGCTGGCAACGGCCTCGCGCAGCAGGTCGGCGGCATCGACACTTGCCGCCGTGCCGTCGGGAAAGCTGAGATCCGCCTTGAAGTCGTAACCACCGTCCAGCAGGGCGCTGGCCGCATCCTCGGGGGTGGGGATGGGGGTGCCTTGCGGGGCGGCAGCCGGGGTCAGCATGACATCGAGCTGTTCGCCGGGGCCGATATCCGGTACCTCGACCGAGAGGATGGCATGGCGCACGGAACCATCATCGTGGGTCGCCTTTACATCCATCTGAACGGGATAGAGCCGGTCACCGATCCGGGCCATCAGCTGTGTATCGGCGGGCACATCGCCTGCAACGAACACCTGGCCGAAGGTCTGAACATGAGCCGGCCGGGGCATGGCGCCGGTATTTTCGACCGTAAAGCCGACGATATCGTTTTCACCTGCAATCGGGGCTGTTTTATTCATGCCTCAACTCACTGATCCAAAGTGTGCATGCGCCAATATTGCAACACCCGGATTAAATTGGCGTAAAACAAAGCCGCGATTTTCTATGATTATTTTGTGACATTTATAATATCATGTCAGAAAAATAAAAGAAAAATTTTTCATTTGTTTTCTGCTTTCAGGGGCGTTTCCACGGATCGTGGCCCTGCGGTTGAAGACGGGCCGTGGCGGAAAAGCGGGTGGCTGTGGTGCTGCGGTACAATTCAGGCGGGTTCCGGTTTGTGGCAATCCGGTGATAAAGTCATCTCCGTTCGTGTCTTGTCAGTGCATGGGGGTAAATGGGGATGAATATAACCGTTTTCGGGGCCGGGGCCATCGGTGGTGCCGTGGCGGCGCGGCTGGCGGCGGCGGGGCAGGATCCGCTGCTGGTGGCGCGGGGCAGAACCCATGATGCGATTGCCGCCGGTGGCCTGCGTTTTCACGCTCAGGGGGAAAGTGTTCATGTGCATCCCCGCCTGGCCCGCCCCGGCAAGGGTGAGCCGTCCGATGTGCTCTTTCTGGCGCTGAAGTCCCATGCGGTGGCAGCGGCGCTTGATGATATCGCGCCCTTTCTGGGCCCGGATACGCTGGTGGTGACGGCGCAGAACGGCATTCCCTGGTGGTATTTTCATGGGCTTGCCGGCTCATCTGAGGGCGGGCAATTGGCCTCTTTGGATCCGGATGGCCGCATCGCGGCGGTGATCGGGGCGGAGCGGGTTCTCGGCTGTGTGGTCTGGCAGGCGGCCCATTGTCCCGAACCGGGGGTGGTGCATATGGGTTTTGACGGGCCGGTCGTTTTCGGCATGCCGAGGGGTCCGATGCCGGAACGGGGGCGGGCGTTTATATCTCTTCTGGCCGCTGCCGGGATGGAAGCGCGGGAATGTGGCGATATCCGGGCTGAAATCTGGCTCAAGCTGTGGGGCAACCTGTCCTTCAACCCGGTCAGTGCCCTGACCGGTGCCACCCTGGGCACCCTGGCCGATGATCCGGGCGCCCGCGATGTGCTGCGCCGGATGATGGAGGAGGCGGAGAGGGTGGCCAACGCTTATGGTGTCACCTTTCCCATGCCGGTGGACAGCCGCATCAGCGAGGCCCGGCGCGTTGGGGCGCACAAGTCATCCATGCTGCAGGATCTGGAGGCCGGCCGTGCCCCCGAACTGGCGGCATTGCTGGGGGCGGTGCTGGAAATGGCGGATATGAAGGGGATCGATGTCCCTGTTCTGCGGATGATCCATGACCTGACGGCGCTGCGCTTCAGCACGGCCCTGGGGCAGGGAAAGCAGACGCTGTAATCCGCCGCCTATGCGGGTTTATACGGGGTTGCCGGCGGCCGTACCCTCATCCGGCAGGTTGATGAGGTGGCGCAGGCCATGCAGACAGCGGCGGATTTCCTCGCCCAGGGTTATCCTCTCCTCCGGCGACAGGAAGGCGCCGATCACCAGCTTGCGCCCGTGGCTTTGCAGGGACAGTTCGCAATCCTCGTCATGGCCATGCTCCAGCCGCACCCGGACCCAATAGGGATTGAAGGAGAAACGCTGGCGGCGGCCCTTCGGATCCTCGCGGATGACGTGCAGATCCTTTTCCGACAGAACGATGCGCTCGCGCATGCGCCCCGAGCGGTAGGAGGCGCGGAAACCGGCATAGAGCAGCACCAGGTCGAGGCCGAAGAAGCCCAGTACCGGCCAGGCGCCGTGGATCAGAAAGGCGCCGCAGAGTATGGCGGAGCCGAGAAGCAGCAGGCCCATGACAATCCACAACCCCTTCCGGCTGAGGGAGCGATTGGGATAGAGGACAATGTCCAGGCCGGCGCAATCCGCCGATATCGGGGCCGTCATCGGGGCACAGGGGGCATTCATAATGACCGATATTAGCGCGGACAGGGCAAAAATCCAACGCTGCCCGCGTGTCGGTCATGCTACCCGGACTGTGTGCGAGCCGGATTCACCGGCATTGTGCAAGCTGATGGACGGTTTGCCCGCTGTCCCGCCCAGACGGAGGCGAGGACGATACCGGCGCCCAGCCCCTGCAAGGGTGTCAGGGACTGCCCCAGAGCGGCCCAGCCCAGCAGTACCGCCGTCACCGGACTCATCATACCAAGCATCGAGATCGCGCCGGGCTCAATCCGGGCGATGCCCCGGAACCAGATCACATAGCTTGCCGCGGCGCCGATAAGGCCGAGCCAGGCCAGCCCGGCAAGATTTGTCGCTGAAAGAGGCGGCAGAGCGGGTTCAAGAATCAATGCGAGCGGCAGGAGGATCAGACCACCGGCGGTCAACTGCCATGCGGTAAAGCCCAGTGCCGAGACCGGAGGTTGCCATTTTCTGCTGAGAACGGTGCCTGCCGCCATCGATGCGGCACCGCCCAATCCGGCCGCGATGCCGATGGGGTCCAACGCTGCCTCTGGCCCGATAAGCAGAAGCGCCACGCCCAGAACGCCACTTGCAGCCGCCGCGACAGCGCCGGCGCGGACCGGCGTGCCGAGCCAGCCGCGCGCCATCAGGATGACCATTATGGCCTGTAGTGAACCGAGCGTCGCCGCCACGCCGCCGGGCAGCCGGTAAGCGGCTACGAACAACAGCACCCAGAACAGTGCGAAGTTGAAGCTGCCGAGCAGGAAGACCCGCCCCAGCCAGGCACGGGGCGGCAGGCAGCGTGT
>CAYXDL010000345.1:0-3164 GCA_964463775.1 uncultured Hyphomicrobiales bacterium | reverse complement strand
GGTGAGGAGGCGGAGAAGCGGGGGCGGACGGCCCAGGAAATGGCCGGTAATCTGGAAACGGCGGCGGCCCGGGCTCAGGCCCATTTCAAAACCCTGCTTGAGGATACCCTGGCCGTGGTCGGCGAATTGGCGGCGGGAACCCGCGAGGTCAGCGAACGTGGCCGTGATCTGGGCCGTATCGGCGCCGATGTCCGCGCCAGCCTGCTTGAAAGCGGCGAACAGGTTGGCCGTGCCGCCGGCAGGCTGGCTGCCCAGGCCCGCGATATTGCGGATGAGAGCGGATCGCTGGCCGCCGGGATCATCGAAAATACCCGTAAACTGGTCGCCAGCGGTGAAGCGGGCGCCGGGGCGCTGAGCGAATATGCCTCTGCCGCCGAACTGGCGCAGAATGTCGTTGGCGCGGCGGCGACGGCGCATCAGGCACAGGTTTCGGCTTTACTGGATGCCGTCTCGGCCCTGGAGCGCCGGGGCGAGGATCTGCGCCGGGGCGGGGCGGATCAGGCGCGGGAACTGCGCGATGCGGCGGCCTCTCTTGACAATGCAGCGGCGGCGCTGGCAGAGCGCACGGGCCGTCTGCGGCTGCATCTGGCTGAAGGGCGCGAGGCCCTGACCGACACGGCAACAGCGCTTGAAACGACGCTGAGCGGTGGCCGGGAAGCTCTGGATCAGGCAACGGCTGCGCTGCGCGAAGGGCTGGATGGGGGCGCCGATCGTCTGGCGGTGGCGGCCGACCGGCTGGGTGCGGTGCTGGCACGCGGCAGCGGCGATATCGAGGCGGCGGGCAGCCTGCTCGATCAGCGACGCGAAGCCCTGGCCGGAGAGACGGAAAAACTGTCCGCCATGCTCCGGGAGGTGGCGGGCGCGATTCTCGAAAAGACGGAGAAACTGGGCGAGGGCGCCCTGCAGGCCCATGAGCAGCTGGAAGCCCTGTCGAAGGAAATGGCCGGAACGGATCGTGATCTGCGCGCGGCAGCCGACGCGCAGGCACAGGCTCTGCTCACAGCCCGTGAAGAGGGCGAATTGCTTGCCGGGCAGTTGCGTCGTGAAGGCGAGGAGGCGCGGAATCTTGCCCGTCGCAGCGAGGAGACAGCCGCCGCCCTAGCCGGGCAGGCCCGTGCCCTGGCCGAGGAAGGCGCGGAAATGGAACGCCGCCAGCGCGAGGCCGCGGAACTGGGCGAGCAGGCCAGCGGCAGGATCAGCGCGGGCCTGACGGCACTGGATGCGGCATTGCAGGCTGCCCGTAGCAGTGGCGAGGCGCTGATGGCCTCATTGAGTGAGCAGATGGGAAATTTCGAGGCACAATCGGCCAGGGCCGGCGAGGTTGCGGCCATGGCCCGGCGCGAGGCCGAGGAGAGCGCGGCCATGGCGCTGGAGCGTTTGCACCAGCTTGGTGAGAGCAGCGATGAGGGGCGCCGTGCCATCCATGCCCTGGCCGAGGTTGCCGATAACAGCCTGTCGGCAATCGCCCAGGCCAGCGACCGGGCCGGTGCCGAGGGCGAGCGCCTGCGCACCATTGCCGCCGAAACCATGGAAAGTATCACCCGTGCCGCCGAGCAGAGCCGCGCCCATGCCGAGGCACTCGAACAGGCCGCGGCGGGGCTGGGCAGCGGTGCCGGCGATCTGCGCCGGGAAGTGGAGAGGCAATCGGAAGGGCTGGCGCGGGTTGCGGCCCAGCTGGCCCTGCAGGCGGCGGCGATCGGCGAGAATCTGCATGGCCGCTGCGAGGAACTGACGCAGGCTTCCGAACAGGCCGTGGCCAGTGCCTCTTCCGTCGGCGAGGCGCTGGCCCATCAGGCGGCATTCTTCCGCGAGCAGAGCACAGAGGCCGAGGAACGCCTGTCCGGCGGAGCCGCCCGCCTGCGGGAGGCGGGGGAGGCGTTTTCCTCCTTTGCCGACGATTTCGGGCGGCGTACCTCCTCGCTGCTGGAGGATTTCGAAGCCCGGACCCGTCAGGCCGGTGAGCGCGGTGCGGCACTGAACGCGGCGACAGAGGATCTGGCGCGCAAATTCCGGGCACAGGAACGCGAGATGGCTGCGGCCGTTCTGCGCTCCGCCCGGGCTGTTGATCAGACGCTGCGTGCCTTGCGCCAGCAGGAACAGGCCTTCGATGCCGCCAGCGAGCGGGCAACGCATCAGATCATCCCGGCCAGCGATGCCCTGGCCCGCCATGCGGGCGAGCTGAGCGAGGCCGCCGCCGATCTGGAGCGCCGTGCCCGCAGACTGGAGGAACGCAAGGCCGCCTTTGCGCGGCGGACCACGATCAAGGAAGCGGCGCTGATTACCGAAACGCTCGAATCACTGGCTGTCGATCTGACCCGTCTGCTCGATGCCGAGGGGGCAGAGGCGTTGTGGGAGAAATATTACCGGGGCGACCGGGGTATTTTCGCCCGCCGCCTGCTGCGTCAGCGCGATATTGCCGGGATGCGGCGCAAATACGAGCGTGACCGCGAGTTCCGCGATTTCGTCAACCGCTATCGTGAAGCCTATGAGGAAATGATGGACGATATCGGCGCCATAGAACACGGATCGGTGCTGGAACCGGCACTGGCGACATCGGATGTCGGCAAGCTCTACACCCTTCTGAAAGAAGCCTTCGGATAGGGCGGCGGATAATCCCGCCGGGCTCAGGCCCGATAATCCGCTAGGCGCAGGGACGATAATGTTCTAGATATTCGCCGGTCGAATTCGGGGAATCGGGCCCTGTGGCCCGGCCCGCAACAGGGAGAGAGCAGCATGCCGCGTTCCGTCGTTCCGGCGCTTGACGACATTCTCGATATTCCGCAGCCGGTTCTCGATCAGGGCTTCGTCACCGTCATCGATTACATGGGCGATGATGCCGCCGTTCCGGCGGCGGCGCGCCTGTCGTATCAGAAGGGCACCCGCAAGGTCAGCACTGACAAGGGGCTGATCGATTATCTGATGCGCCATCGCCATACCTCGCCTTTTGAAATGTGCGAGATCAAGCTGCATATCCGCCTGCCGATCTTCGTTGCCCGACAGTGGATCCGCCATCGCATGGCCAATGTCAACGAGATGAGCGGACGCTATTCGGAACTGCCGCGCGAGTTCTATATTCCGGAGCCGGAGCATATCGCCGAGCAATCCGCATCCAACAAGCAGGGACGCGGTGAGCCGCTGTCGGCACAGGCGCAGGAGCGTTTCCG
>CAYXDL010000344.1:0-3165 GCA_964463775.1 uncultured Hyphomicrobiales bacterium | reverse complement strand
AACCTAAAGGGATAAGATATGACCATGGCGTGTTCGTGTTATTTTTGTGTTCCCCATTTTGGGGTGTTGGCTGTTTTTGGCAGTTTTTCAAGGGAGAGAAGGCATTTTTTACGTTCGATACCCCAACGATATCCCCCGCCCTTCTCATTCTTCGGTATGACCCGGTGGCACGGTATGGCCAGGGCGACCGGGTTGGAGGCGACAGCCCGGGCCACGGCCCGGGCCCCCTTTGGATGGCCCAGCCGGGCCGCCAGATCGCTGTAATGGCATGTTTTGCCTGTGGGGATATTTCTTAACAATGCGAAAACCTTAGCCTGAAAAACTGATGTCCGGATATCGACAGGAAGCAGGGGCCAGTCTTCCCGCCCTTCGAGCCAACGGCACAGCGAATCGGAACAGTGACGGGCAAAAACCGATTCGCGGCGGATGCGGGCCTTGGGAAAGGTCTGGTGCAATTCCCTGAGAAGCGTATCGGGGTCATCACCCAGGGCGGCATGGGCAATGCCTCGCTCCGTGGTGGCGACGAGCAGAAAATCCAGAGGGGTCCGGCGCAGGCACCAGGCGATTTCAGCGCCTTCGCCACCCTGCCTGTAACTGGCCGGGGGCATGCCGAGCGCGGCGGCGGCATGGGCGTAAAATCTGCCGGGGGCGGAGAAACCGGCCGCATACATGGCCGTGGTTACGGTGGTATCAGGCCGGCTCACCTGATCGCGGAAGCGCGCAAAACGAAGCGCCTGGCGCAGGGCCTGAGGGCTGATATCGAGCACATCGCGCAGCGTCTTGCGCAGCAGACGCTCGGAAATGCCCAGCCGTGCGGCAATGGTGGCACAACCGGCAGGGCGTGGGGTGGCATCCCCCTCCTGTTCGTCATGGATGATGGCACGACAGATTTCAATGGCCCGCCGGCGTCCTTTGCTCTGTATGGCGTGGCCGGTTTCATCGGGGCGGCAGCGGCGGCAGGGTCTGAATCCGGCATTTTCCGCGGCCTTTGCGCTGGTGAAATAGCGGATGTTGCGCCGCAGGGGCAGGCGGGAGGGACAGCCTGGCCGGCAATAGATGCCGGTGGTGACAACGCCATAGACGAAAATGCCGGCATAGGCGTCATCGCGCCGCCGGAGCGCCTCCCAGAACGGAGCATCATCCTCTTTTCCGGCGGATGAATTCTTCCTGCTGGGTGAAACGGTGGTTTGGTGTTCGGGTCGCTTTTCCATGACCGGATGATGGCAGATCGGCTCTGCCGCTTCTATCCGTTTCCGGCACGGCAATTCCCGGGCCACCAAATCAAGGCAGGAAATTGCGCAGCATAATGACGGTTGCGGTGCCGGTGATGATGGCGGCCAATGGCGGCAACCGCCAGGCCGTTGCCAGGGTGATGACGGCCGCAATGGCTTCCGCCGGACCCGCGCTCAGCGCCGGGGCGATCAGGGCCGTGAGCACGGCGCCGGGCACGGCATTGAGGGCTGAGCGCAACCGTGGTCCCGGGCGGTAGTGCGAAACCAGCAGATAACCGCCAAAGCGACAGGCCATGGTGACCAGGGCCATTCCCAGGATGGCCGGCCAGATCAGGGTTTGTTCATTCATCTTCCGTCTGATCCTGCCCTGCGGGGCGAAGCATTCCGGTGGCGGTGCCGGCCATGGCGCCGGCGAGAACCGGCCAGGCCCCGGGAGTGATGAGGTGAACCGCAAGGGCGGTGCCGGCGCTGGCGATCAGCGGCAATGCCCTGCGGTCGGCTTTGTAAAATCCTGTGATCATGGTCAGAAAGACCGCGATGAAGATGAAGTCAAACCCCCAGCGTTCCGGATTGTCAAATCCCCGGCCCAGGATGTGGCCAAGAGCCGTCCATATCAGCCAGTTGACATAGAATGGCAGGGTTGCGCCCATCAGATAGGCTCCGTTTGGCGCTTTGCCCCGCGCCGCGGTCATGACTGTGGCCCAGTTTTCATCGGCCATGGCAAAGAGAAAGGGCCCCTTGATTCTCCAGGGCAGCGGGCGGATATGCGGGGCAATGGCGGCTCCCATCAGCAGATGACGCAGATTGATCAGCGCGGTGATGCCGATAATCCCGAAAATCACTGACATTGTATCACCGCTGGCCTGAGGCCACATGCCAAGAGCCGTGAATTGCGCGGCACCGGCAAAGACGGTCGCAGACATGAGCAGGATATCCTCCAGCCCCCAGTCAATTCGTGCCGCCAGAACCCCGACCATGATGCCAAAGGGTACTGCCGCCATGCTCATGGGTGCCATGTGGACAGCCCCGAGGGCGAAGTCCCGCCAGCAGGCGGGGCGGGTATGGGGCCATACCCGTTTCAGGGGTCTCAGAGGGTTTTGATTGTCCGCTGGTGGTGTCATGCCTTCTCCTCCCCGCAACGATAGGCGGGAAGGAGAAGGCGGTATTGTAGATTTGTGCAGCCCTTATGTTCTGTCCATGCGCAGCAGGCGCAGGGCATTGGCGATGACGAGGAGAGAGGCCCCGACATCGGCGGCAATCGCCCCCCACAGAGTGGCATAACCGGCAAAGGTCAGGACGAAGAAAAGCAGCTTGACCCCCAGGGCGAAGAAGATGTTCTGGCGGATGATGGCAAGCGTGTGCCGCGATGCCCGCACCAGCCAGGGCAGGCGGTTGAGGTCATCGCTCATCAAAGCGATATCCGCGGCTTCAATTGCGGTATCCGTGCCGGCGGCGCCCATGGCAATGCCGAAACTGGCACGGGCCATGGCCGGGGCATCATTGACACCGTCGCCGACCATGGCGACCGTCTCATGGCGGTTCACCAGTTCCTCGATCGCAGCGACCTTGTCGGCGGGCAGCAATTCCGCGCGCACCTCGTCAATGCCGGCCTGGCGGGCAATGGCTTCGGCAGTGGCGCGGTTATCGCCGGTCAGCATCACCAGATGCCTGACACCCGCATCGCGTAGGGACTGCAGGGCTGCCGGCGCCTCGGGGCGGAGCTGATCCGCCAGGGCGATCAGGCCACAGACGTGATCATCGGTGCCGATGGCAACGACAGAGCAGCCCTGGCTCTCAAATTCCGCGGCGGTCTTTAGTGCCTCCCTGTCATCGATACCGCGTTCGCGCAGGTAGCGGTGTGATCCCAGCCAGTAGGAACGGCCGTTTATCCGTCCCCTTATCCCCATGCCGGGCAGGGCTTGGGTTTCCTCTG
>CAYXDL010000343.1:0-3171 GCA_964463775.1 uncultured Hyphomicrobiales bacterium | reverse complement strand
GAGCAGCTCGATCACACTGTTCTCATCCTCCACATGGGTCGCGATCAGCTGCAGCCCGTATTCGGCCATGGCCTCACGCAGTTCTCCCGGGTCGGTACTGGCCAGGGCCTGCTGATCGACATCCAGCAGCAGCGTGCTGTCGATCTTGGCGAAATCGACCTTGCGGCGGGCCAGTTCCGTATAATCGACGCTGAGGGTATCGATACCGTCAACCGACAGACGATAGCCAAAATCCTTGAGACGCTGCAGTTGTTCGCTCAACCAGCGGTCATGGCCCAGCAGATCGGTGGCATTGAATTCCAGTACCACGAAATCCGCCAACTCCCGGTTCTCGACCAGAAAGCTGGCAAATTGATCCATGAATTCCCTGTCCGTCGCCGCCGAGGGGGACATGTTGAGAAAGAAAGCGGTCTTAAGCCCCTTGCGCCGGATCAGACGAATGATCTGCACCGTGCGGAAGAGAAGAAAATTATCAATCGTCGCCATCAGCCCGTGCTGTTCGGCGATCGGGATGTAATGTTCGGGCAGAATCACTTCTCCGGCCCGGTTACGGATGCGCGAGAATACCTCGAAATGGCGGGGGCGGCGCTGCGGCAGCGCCACGATCGGCTGCAGATAGAGGTCGACCCGGTTGGCTTCCAGCGCCGCGCGCACCTCGCCAAGCAGGGCCTCCTCGTCCTGAGGGCGGGCCAGGGGGGCCTCCCCGCCACTGTCCGCCGCGGGCGCGGGTGCCGCGGCCTTGCGTTCCGTCAGCCGCGCCAGCAACCCGCGAACGATACGCATTTCGGAAACCAGATCCTGATTGCGCTCGCCGCTTTTCTCAATGCGCTGGCGCAGGCCATCCAGTTCCTCGGCAGTACGCCGCTGCTTCTCGTCGAGATCGTAAAGCGCTTCGAGCAAATCCAGCCTCTCCTCGCGCCGGACCAGCCATTGATGGACATTCAGTGCCAGCAGAAAAAGGAACGCACCGGCTGCGGAGGAAAGCGGGTAACCGATGGAAGGCATGTAAACCGGCAATCCGGCGGCGATGCCGACGGATGCCGCCGCATAAACCAGAAAAACCACTATGTGCATTGCCATGAAAGCCCCGCCGCTGGCCGTTGCGCCTGTGCGAATTATAGAGGCTTGCGCGCACCTGTCGAGGGCGGCCGCGGCCATGACCGCCGCCTTTCCCACTCCGTTCCCGTTCAGCCCCTGCGGCCGAAGGTTTCATAGGCGGCCCATATCCGCGTAACCGTGGTCAGCCAGCACAAGACGCCGAAAAGATAGGCAGCCGGTACAAAATAACCCGGAAACAGGCAGATGAAGACGAACAGGGCGATGGTCTCCGTCCCTTCCGTCAGCCCGCCCAGATAATAAATGGACTTCCGCCCGCGCAAATCGGTGCTTATTCCGTGCTTGGCGGCGAAAATCGCATAGGCCAGAAAGGCACTTCCCGTACCGACAAAGGAAAAAATCAGAAACGCCGCCGCCACCGCGCTGCCCGGATCGGCCAGGGCGAAGCCGAAGGGAACCGCCGCATAAAAGATGAAGTCGCTGACGATATCGAGATAGCCGCCGAAATCGCTGGCCCCGCTGCGGCGGGCGACAGCACCATCCAGCCCGTCGGCCAGGCGGTTGAAAAGAATGAGCAGCAGGGCAGGCATATAGGCCCCGGCCGCCAGCACCGGAACGGCCAGCAGGCCGACAGCCAGACCACCCAGGGTCAGATGATCCGCCCGGATGCCGGCCTGCGCCAGCCACCGCCCGGCACGCTCAAGCCATGGATCGATCCGGCGGCGGATAGGGGCATCGAACATATCCGCCCCTAACCGCCGCAGGCAATGACGGCGGGGCGGCAGTCCGCCGCCTTGCGCATGCGCGCCACCACCGATGCCAGCCCCTCCCGCCCCAGACCGGTGCGCATGACCAGCAAGGGGCGCAGCAGTTGCAGCAGGCTGATTCCCCCGATGCGCAGATCGGCGATTCGCATGCCGCCACCGGCCCGTCCTTCCTGAACCCGCCATGTCAGATTCAGCCGCTGCCCGCCGAAACCGCCGCCGATACGCCGGGGCAACAGAACATGAGCATATATGTCATAGCCGTCGGCAACGGGGATGGTTCTGTCGATCTCATGGCGGAAACCACGCAACCGCGCCGGATCGATGCCCAGATCCCTGACGAGAAAAGCGGGCAGAACGGCGGCAAACGCCTCCAGATGGCGGTCACGCATTCCCGGTGCGGAAGGCCGTTTCCCCGGCGGGCCGGCCAGAAAGGCAGCAATGGCCGGCATGTCCAGCAGACCGGGCAGAAGACGCAGCAAGGCCCGGCGACGGATCGGTGCATCGGCGGACATACGGGCAACATCATCAATGACGGCAACCAGTTTTTCCACCTGTGCCTTTGCCCGGAATGCGTCCGTCTCCTGTGCCCGGAGCGGAGAAACCAGGAACAGGCACAAAATTACCGGCAACAGAGCGAAAGCACGGCAATGGGTGAAGCCCGGCAGGCGAACCGAAGCGGACAGCGGCGGCCCGTATCGCGATTTTGCGCTCATGCGATTACGATATCCGCCGATGCTTGTAATCGCAATTGCCTGTGCGTAATCTGCGGGCATGAAGCCCTGCCCCTCCGATCCTGACGGCACGCCTTCCTCCGGTGGGCCTCCCCCACCCTCCGGGGCGGAAAAGGGACGCCGTGCCTGCCTGTCGCTTGCCACCGTCCTCATGCTGGTATTCGGCAGCATCGTTTTCATTGCCGTCTCCATCGTTCTGGCCATCGGCCTGTGGTCGGCGCGCACCAATACGTTTTCCCTCATCAACAGTCTGGTACAGCAGACGGTCAATTCCTCCACCGACAAGATCATCAGCCATCTTGAACCGGTGGAACGCCAGGCACGCAGCGTTGCCGAGGCCATCGCCGCCGGTGAAATCGCTCCCGAAGACGAAGAGGGGCTGATCCGCTACATCCGCGCCTCCCTGCGCCCGCTGCCGCAAATGGGCGGCACTGCCTTCATCAGGAAGGATCGCCGCGTCATTCTGGTGATCCGCAAGGGGCCGGTCATTCGCTTCGACGGTACCCGGGATCCGGATGTCGCCGATACCTTTGCCAATTTCGGCAAGGGCGGCAACTGGGGCAAACCCGTGGCCCGCAAGGATGAATCCGAGCATCTTTCAACGGTGATGAATTACC
>CAYXDL010000342.1:0-3179 GCA_964463775.1 uncultured Hyphomicrobiales bacterium | reverse complement strand
CCCTCCCGATCATTCATACCAGTCCCGGCCCGCGGACGGGCCGGTTTCACACCCCATACCGCCGCAGAGTACCGGACCACTTCCGGCCCGGCCTGCAGCAAGGCATCAGGATTTGCTGCGGTCGTCCCGCTTTTCGCGGATACGGGCAGCCTTGCCGCGGCGCCCGCGCAGATAATACAGCTTGGCGCGGCGCACATCGCCCCGGCGCACTACCTCGATACCCTCGACCACCGGCGAATACAGCGGAAAGACGCGTTCCACGCCCTCGCCATAAGAAATCTTGCGCACGGTGAAGTTGGAGCCGATCCCCTTGTTGGAACGGGCAATGCACACGCCTTCAAAGGCCTGGATGCGTTCGCGGTTCCCTTCCTTGACACGGACATTCACGCGCAGCGTGTCGCCGGGGCCGAATTCAGGCACCGGGCGCTTTTCGGTCAGCGCGGCAATTTCCTGCTGTTCCAGTTTCTCGATAGTGTTCATGGCGTCACCTTCCGGTCTGTCGCTTTTCAACTCTGTTCCTTCCACCGCTCCCACAGGTCGCGGCGGCGTTCCTTCGTAATCCGCTTCGCGGCTTCCAGCCGCCACTGACGAATCCGTTCATGGTGGCCCGACAACAGCACCTCCGGCACGGGGCGCCCTTCCCAGACCTGGGGCCGGGTATACTGGGGATATTCCAGCAATCCGGCCGCAAAACTCTCCTGCTCCAGCGATTCGCTGTTGCCCGCAACACCGGGCAACAAGCGGATCACCGCATCCAGCAGGGCCAGTGCCGCGATCTCCCCTCCGGAGAGGATGAAATCACCGAGACTGACCTCCTGCACCGGGCGCGCTTCGAGGATGCGTTCATCCACCCCCTCGAAACGGCCGCATATCAGCGTCGCACTGCCGCAGGCGGCAATCTCCCGCACCAGAGCCTGGTCCATTTTCCGCCCGCGCGGGCTGAAATAGATCAGCGGCTCTTCCGCCCCCTCATCCGCTTCGCCGCCGCCCTTCCAGGTGGCGTCGATGGCCGCGGCAAGAACATCCGGACGCATGACCATCCCGGCACCGCCGCCGAAGGGAGCATCATCGACATTGCGATGCCTGCCGGTGGCGAAATCGCGGATATTGGTCACATCCAGCGACCAGATGCCCGCATCTCTCGCCCGCCCCGCCAGGCTTTCACCCAACGGCCCCGGAAACATCGACGGGAACAGGGTCAGCACCCTGGCGGCAAAGAGCGGCTTCCTGTCGCCCGCACCGTTTTCATCCCCTGCCGTCATCGCCTCCGGTCTCCGCTGGCGGATCGATCACGAGATAGCCTTCACCGATCCTGATTTCGGGCACTGCCTCGCGGGTGAACGGCACCAGCAACGGCATCCTGCGTCCCTTCAGGGCCACCTCCAGCATATCGCCGGCACCGAAATCGAAAACCGCCTGCACCGTGCCGAGCGCCGCCCCATCCGTATCCCGGGCTTCAAGGCCGATGAGATCCGCATGGTAGAACGCATCATCCCCGACGGGGGGCAGGCTGTCGCGATCGACATATAGCCGTGTGCCCTTCAGCGCCTCGGCCGCGTTGCGATCCTTCACCCCCGCGATCCTGGCCCGGATACCGCCCTTCAGCGGCGTGAGCGGGCGGATATCGAAGCTGCGACCGCCTGTTTCATCGGTCAGAGGGCCATAGCTGGCGATATCCTCGGGCCGTTCGGTGAAGGTTCTGATCCTGACATCGCCACGCACCCCGTGCGGGGCCACGATGATGCCAAGACACAGACGCTTGCCCACGGCCGCGAACCCGGATCAGCCCTCGGCCGCTTCCGCGCCTTCGGCCTCCGCCGCCTCAGCGGCCTCACGCGCCTTTTCCGCCGCCATGGCCATGCGCTCCTGCGCCTTCGCCTTGGGCTTGGCCTTCTGCGGATTGTTGCGCTTGGGCATCGGAATCACTTCCGCCTGACCGAGAAAACGGGCCACCCGATCGGTCGGCTGGGCACCGCAGGACAGCCAGTATTTCGCACGCTCGACATCCAGCTTCACACGATTTTCCGAATCCTTGGGCAGCATCGGATCATAATGGCCGAGCTTTTCGATATACTGACCATCACGCGGGCTGCGCGCATCGGCCACGACAATGCGGTAAAACGGGCGCTTTTTCGCACCGCCGCGGGACAAACGGATTTTCAATGCCATTGTGTCACCAAAGTCCTTTCCTGTTTCACAATTACCCCTGCCGCTACATCCGCGGCAGAATTCCCTCAAGCCCGGCGCGCATCATGCCCTTTTTGCCGAGCTTCTTGACCTTCTTCATCATCACCGACATCTGCTTCCACTGCTTGAGCACACGGTTAACATCGGGGATGCTGGTACCGGAACCGCTGGCAATGCGCCGCTTGCGCGATGCATTGATCAGTTTCGGATTGCGCCGCTCACGCGGCGTCATCGAATTGATGATCGCCTCCTGACGGCTGAGAAGTTTCGGATCGATATTCGCCGCCGCCATCTGCTTCTTGACCTTCTGCGCACCGGGCAGCAGCCCCATCATGCCCTCAAGTCCGCCCATCTTCTGCATCTGGCGAAGCTGATCGCGCAGGTCCTCAAGATCGAACCGGCCCTTGGCGACCTTGGCGGCGAGGCGGTCAGCCTCTTCCTTCTCCAGAGTTTCAGCGGCCTTCTCGACCAGGCTGACGACATCGCCCATGCCAAGAATGCGCGAGGCGATCCGGTCAGGATGGAAGGGCTCGATATCACCCAGCCCCTCACCGGTGCCCAGCATCTTGATCGGACAGCCGGTCACCGCACGCATGCTGAGCGCCGCACCACCGCGGCCATCGCCGTCGATACGGGTCAGCATGATGCCGGTCAGGCTTACGCGTTCATGGAAGCGGGTGGCGACATTGACGGCATCCTGACCGGTCAGCGCATCGGCAACCAGCAGGATTTCCTGCGGATCGGCAACTTTCTTGACCGCGGCGATCTCGGCCATGAGGGCCTCATCGACATGCAGCCGCCCGGCGGTATCCAGCAGCACCACATCCATGCCCTGCAGCTTTGCCGCCTGCATGGCGCGTTTGGCGATATCCACCGGCATCTGTCCCGGCACGATCGGCAGGGTTGCGACACCGGCCTGCTCGCCAAGGACCTTAAGCTGCTCCTGCGCCGCCGGCCGCTGCACGTCCAGCGAGGCCATCAGAACCTTCTTG
>CAYXDL010000341.1:0-3222 GCA_964463775.1 uncultured Hyphomicrobiales bacterium | reverse complement strand
AGGATTCTGCCGCTGATCCGCCGCTGTCACCGTGAGGTGAGCAAACATCTGCGCGGGTCGGTGCTGATGTTCTGGGTCTTTCATGTCATCCGCGATTATGCCTGGACCCTGCGCGAGGGAAACAGCCGCCACCTGCCGCATCTGCCTGCCCTGCTGGCGGCGGCGGAGGATCTGGAACAGGCGGTCGGCGCGATCGAAATCGTATTCTCCCATAACGACCTTCTGGCCGGCAATTTCATCGATGACGGGGCTCGCCTCTGGCTGATCGACTGGGATTATGCCGGATTCAACAGCCCCCTGTTCGATCTGGGCGGGCTGGCGTCCAACAATGCCTTGACGGAAGAACAGGAAGAAATGCTGCTGGAAGCCTATTTCGGGCATGCGCCGGATGATGCCCTGCGCCGCCGTTACCGGGCGATGAAATGCGCCTCTCTCCTGCGCGAGACGATGTGGAGCATGGTATCCGAGATCCATTCGCGGATCGATTTCGACTATGCCGCCTATACCGCCGGAAACCTGGCCCGTTTCAGGGCCGCCTATGACGATTTTACAAGGAGTTGAGCATTACCATGACGGAATTTCCCACAACGGCGAAGGCGGTGATCATTGGTGGGGGCATTGTCGGCTGCTCGACCGCCTATCATCTCGGCAAGCTCGGCTGGACGGACACGGTGCTGCTGGAAAGTCACAAGCTGACATCGGGATCGACCTTTCATGCGGCCGGACTGGTCGGTCAGCTTCGTTCCAATGCCAATATCACCCAGCTTCTGGGCAATTCGGTGGCGCTTTACAACCGGCTGGAGGAGGAAACCGGCCTGTCCACCGGCTGGAAGATGAACGGCGGACTGCGCCTGGCCTGCAATGAGGAGCGCTGGATTGAAGTAAAGCGCCAGGCGACGACGGCGCGTTCCTTCGGGCTGGAAATGCATCTGCTGAGCCCGGATGAGGCGCAGGAGCTGTGGCCGCTGATGCGGGTGGATGATGTCATTGGCGCCGCCTTTCTGCCGACGGACGGTCAGGCGAATCCCTCCGACATCACCCAGGCTCTGGCCCGCGGGGCCCGGCAGGGCGGCATCCGCATATTCGAGGATACCCCGGTTCAGCGCATCGAGGTCGAAAAGGGACGTATCCGGGCCGTCATCACCGAACGCGGGCGGATCGAATGCGAGGTCATCATCTGTTGTGCGGGGCAATGGACGCGCCATCTGGCGGCCAGTGTCGGGGTCAATGTGCCGCTGGTCTCTGTCGAGCATCAATACATGGTCACCGAACCCATCGACGGGGTGGAGGCAGGATTGCCGACCCTGCGTGATCCCGACCGGCTGACCTATTACAAGGAAGAGGTCGGCGGTCTGGTCATGGGCGGTTACGAACCCGATCCCGTTCCCTGGGCGGTGGACGGCATTCCGGAAGGGTTCCATTACACCCTGCTCAATTCCGATTTCGACCATTTCGAGCAATTGATGGAACTGGCGCTGGGCCGTGTGCCGGCTCTGGAAACGGCCGGTGTGCGACAGTTGATCAATGGTCCGGAAAGCTTTACGCCGGACGGCAATTTCATTCTCGGCGAGGCGCCGGAGCTGAGGAACTTCTATGTCGGCGCCGGGTTCAATGCCTTCGGTATTGCCGCGGGCGGCGGTGCCGGCATGGCACTGGCCGAATGGGTCCATGCCGGGGAGCCGCCCTATGATCTGTGGCCGGTCGATATCCGCCGCTTCGGCAGGCCGCATTTCGATACCGACTGGGTGCGTACCCGCACGCTGGAGGCCTATGGCAAGCATTACACCATCGCCTGGCCTATAGAAGAGCATGACAGCGGCAGGCCCTGCCGCCGTTCACCGCTGTATCATCTGCTCAGGGAGCAGGGGGCCTGTTTCGGCGAAAAGCTGGGCTGGGAACGGCCCAACTGGTTTGCCGATATCAAGGCGGGTGAGGAGCCGGTGGACCGTTACAGCTTTACCCGGCCCAACTGGTTCGCGGCGGTCGGGCGTGAGCATGAGGCCACCCGCAACGCCGCGGCCCTGTTCGATCAGAGCAGTTTTGCCAAATTCGCCCTCAAGGGGCCGGATGCCGAAGCGGCGCTGAGCTGGATCTGCGCCAATGATATCGCCCGTCCGCCCGGCACGCTGACCTATACGCAAATGCTGAACCGCCATGGCGGCATCGAATGCGATCTGACGGTGGCTCGGGTGGCGGAGGATGAGTTTTACATCGTCACCGGCACCGGCTTTGCCACCCATGATTTCGACTGGATCGCCCGCAACATTCCTGCCGGCATGAACGCACAGCTTTTCGATATCACCTCCGCCAATGCGGTGTTGTCGCTGATGGGGCCGCGTGCGCGCGACATTCTGCAAGCCGTGACCCGTGATGATGTTTCCAACACGGCCTTTCCCTTCGGCCGGGTCCGGCGCATCGGCATTGCCGGCTGCCCGGTACTGGCGTTGCGGGTTACCTATGTCGGTGAATTGGGCTGGGAGCTGCATATCCCCGCCGAATATGCCGTCAACGTCTATGAGGCGCTGATGGAGGCAGGGCGCAGCCACGGTCTGGTCAATGCCGGTTACCGGGCGATAGAAACCCTGCGTCTGGAGAAAGGCTACCGGGCCTGGGGGGCGGATATCGGCCCCGATCATACACCTTTGGAGGCAGGGCTCGGCTGGGCGGTGAAGCTGCGCAAGGATATCGATTTTCTCGGCCGTGATGCCATCGAGGCGCAATCGCGCGATGGCATACGCAAGAAGCTGGTCTGCCTCACCATTGATGACCCGGATACCGTCTTGTGGGGGCGGGAGACGATTTATCGCAACGGCGAGCGCGTCGGCTGGCTGACCAGTGCCGGTTATGGCCATACGATCGGAAAATATATCGGTTATGGCTATGTCCGCAATGAGGCAGGGGTCGATGCCGGTTTCATCCGGGACGGGCATTATGAGCTGGAGGTGGCGACACAGCGGGTGCCGGCTCAGGTGCATTTGCAGCCGCTTTATGATCCGAAGATGGAAAGGGTAAAGGCCTGATTGCCGCCCCGGCGGTTGACAGCGCCCGGTCCGCAGAGCGCCATTACCATAACAAAGGACAACTTTTCCCGTTATCCGGGAAGGGGGCGGCCTATCTGTTCGCCGCCCGGCTGCGCCTGAAACGGCGTGATCGTTATTATGAATGAGGCCGGAGGAGATGCCCCCCGGCCTCATTCATCGCTGAGAGTTCCGCTTTCGTTGT
>CAYXDL010000340.1:0-3235 GCA_964463775.1 uncultured Hyphomicrobiales bacterium | reverse complement strand
GCCCAGTTTCTGTAGCCTAGATACAGACAATTCCAGTCCGATCATGAACAGCAGGAACACAACCCCGAATTCGGCCAGCTTGTGCACTGCTTCGCTAGCCTCGATAATGGCAAGGCCATGTGGTCCAATGATCAGCCCTGCAATCAGATAGCCTAGGACAGGGCTGGACCTGAATTTCCTGAAGAGAGGCACAACCACTACCGCGGCGGCGAGGAAAATCAGGAAGTCCTGAAGAAACTCCGAATGTTGCAAAAAACGACTCCTGAAAAATGCACCCGTACCGGGATCACGGACATCCACCCGTTCACTATACGTCAGAACAGCATGATAAGAAGCATTGAAGCCAAGCAGACTTGCCCACCCCAGATGGCGGGCTTAAGCTGCCGCCGGGGAGAAGGAAGTTTTCATGGCGCCAATCCGCAATATCCTGTTCATCATGGCCGATCAGCTCCGCGCCGATTGCCTGTCCTGTTACGGCCATGACATCGTTCAGACTCCGGTCATCGACAGGCTGGCCAGCGAAGGCATGCGCTTCACCCGTGCTTATGTGCAGGCCCCGGTCTGTGGCCCCTCACGTATGTCTTTCTATACGGGGCGCTATGCCATCAGCCATGGGGCCACCTACAATAATTTTCCCCTGCCGGTCGATCAGCGCACCATCGGCGATCACCTGGCACCATTGGGGGTGGAAGCGGTGCTGATCGGCAAAACCCATATGGCCGCGGACCATGAGGGCATGCGGCGCATGGGGATCGATCCCGCCACCTCCCTTGGCGTGAAACTGGCTGAATGCGGTTTCACCCCCTATTGCCGCGACGACGGGCTGCATCCCGATATCTCCGCCGATCCGGATCTGGCCTATAACCGTTACCTGCGCAGCCGGGGCTGGCAGGGCCGCAACCCCTGGCACTGGGTGGCCAATGCCGCGAAAGGGGAGGATGGCAGCATCCTGTCCGGCTGGTACATGCGCCATGCCGACCTGCCCGCGCGGGTGGAGGAGGCGGATTCTGAAACCGCCTGGCTGACCGATCAGGCCATCGAATTCATGAACACGCGCGCCGATGCGCCTTTCTGCCTGCATCTGTCCTATATCAAGCCCCACTGGCCCTATATGGCCCCGGCCCCTTATCACGCCCTGTATCGCGATGCGCCCCTGCCCCCTGCCAACCGCAGCGAGGATGAACGTAACAACGCCCATCCCGTTCACCGGGCGTTCATGGCACATGATGAAAGCCGCGCCTTTTCCCGCGGGGACTGCCGCAGTAAGGTGCTGCCGACCTATTGGGGGCTGATCCGCCAGCTCGATGATCATCTGGGCCGGTTGTTCGCCTTTATGGAAAAGCGCGGCCTGATGGACAATACGCTGATTGTCTTCACCTCCGACCACGGGGATTATCTCGGCGACCACTGGCTGGGGGAAAAAGAGCTGTTTCACGAGGAAAGCGCCCGCATTCCGCTGATCATCCGCGATCCGCGCCCCGGGGCCGACAAGACGCGCGGGCAATGTTCGGCCGCGCTGACAGAAAGCATCGACCTGCTGCCCAGCTTCGTCGAAGCCCTGGGCGGCACGCCGGACGGGCGCTGGCTGGAGGGGCGGTCACTGATCCCGCTGCTGCACGGTCAAACAGAGGATACGGGGCGCGCCGCCGTCTTCAGCGAGGTGGATTACTCGGTGCGCAAGGCACGGCGCAGCCTCGGGTTGACGCCCCGCCAGGCACGAGCCTTCATGGTGCGCGGCGAACGGTTCAAATATATCGAACATGCATGCTTTCCCCCGCAGCTTTTTGACCTTGAAGACGACCCGGAAGAACTGCACGATCTGGGCCGTGATGCCGGCTACAGCCGCATTCGTGACGAGCATCGCGGCCTGCTGCATGACTGGCTGATGATGCGCAAAACACGGACCGGCATCGACGATGCCACCATCGAGGCCCGCACCGGCGGCGCCGCGAAACGCGGTTATCTGTTCGGCCATTGGTGAGCGGCACAACAAGGATAGGACAGCAATGACAAGCAGATCCCCCGTCCCGTTTCCGGCATTGCGCCCGCTGGCCCTTGGCCTGTTCATCCTGTCATTGGCGCAGGTGCCGGTACAGGCGGCATCACTGCTCGATACCTATCCCGGATATACGCCTTACCGCTCCCCGCTCTACACCCCGCCTGCCACCAATCCCCCAGCGCCATCCGCCCTGCCGACAACAGTACAGCCGGCAGCCATGCCGGATCTCAGCACCGCCCCGGCTGCGGCGGATACGGGCCTGTTCCCGCCAAGGCCGGCAGGACAAACCCCTCCGCCCGCCGCCGCTCAACCGCCATTCCCTTCCACCCCGGCGCCGGCTAGGCAGGCTGCGGCCACTTCGCCTTCCCTGGGGGCGGATGCCGTCTATCGCCACCCCTCCGCCAGCCAGCCTTACGGGCAGCGCAAACCGCTCTGGGAGCTCGGCATCGCCATCGGCGGCGGATATGTGCCCGATTATCCCGCCGCCGCCCAGAACCATTTCAAGGCCATTGCCCTGCCCTATGTGATTTATCGCGGTGATTTTCTTTCCGCCGGGGAAGGGGCGATCCTGAAAGGACGCATCGTCAGGACCAGCCGTTTCGAGTTTGATGTCAGCCTGGACGGCTCCTTCGCTGCCGATTCCAATTCCAACGATCTGCGCAAGGGCATGAATGATCTGGATTATCTGGGTGAAATCGGCCCGCGCCTGCAGATTCTGATCGGCAAATCCGTTGACGGACAAAAGGTCGAACTGGAGCTGCCGGTGCGGGCGGTTTTTTCCACTGACCTGTCCGGCATAGATTACCGGGGACTGGTGTTTCATCCCGAACTGGCCTATCAGAACCCGGATTTCATCAACTGGGGTATCAAATTCAAGCTGAGCGGCGGACCGATCTTCGCCAGCGAGAAACTGCAGGACTATTTCTACGAAGTGCCCGCCGCCTTTGCCACCGCCACCCGCCCGCAATACGATGCCGCTGCCGGCTATCTCGGCAGCACGGTTTCGGCCAAGGCAGTGATGCCGGTCAGCCAATCCGTGAACCTGTTCGCCCTGGGGGAGATTGGCCTCTATACAGGAGCGGAGAATGCCGACAGCCCCCTGCATGGAGAGGATGTCAACGTCTCTCTCGGCATCGGTATCACCTGGTCCTTCTATCAGAGCAAACGCATGGTCAACCGTTAATTCCCCGACTGACCCGGGGGCTTCGCATGACGCAGAGCCCTCAACGCCGCTTC
>CAYXDL010000339.1:0-3235 GCA_964463775.1 uncultured Hyphomicrobiales bacterium | reverse complement strand
GTCGAAAAGGGTGAAGACGGCAATGGTGGCGATCGCCCCCGCCGCGGCCGCGGCAACGGTGCCGTCCTGGCTGTAGACAGCGGCCAGCACATCCGAGAACAGCCACAACCCGCCGGAGATGGGCAGAAAGACGGCGGTCACCAGAAACACGCCGACCCATCCCGCCCGCCGCGCGGCCACGGGATCGTTGGCACCAACGGCATTACCGACGCGGATACCGGTGGCCGTGGCAATGCCCAGCGCCACCATGAACACCAGGGCGATCAGATTGAAGCTGACCTGATAGGCCGCGACGGCAACGGCACCGATCCACCCGGCAAACAGGCTGGTGACGGAGAAGGAGGCGGTCTCAAGCCCCTGAAGCACCGCGATCGGATAGCCGAGGCGGCGCATGCGCCTTCCGATCCCGCCATTGTCGCGCACGGGCTGGCGCAACCCCGGCAGGCGGGATGCGGGAATCAGGTACAGATAGGCGAGAATGGACAGAAAAGACACCCAGCGGACAATGGATGTGGCCAGCATGGCACCCGTGGCGCCCAGCGGCGGGATCTCCATGCCTGATACGGGGCTGGCACCGTTGATGAGGACCATGTTGAGCACGATGTTGAGCAGATTGCCCGCGATCATGACCACCATGCCGGGAACGGGGCGGTTGGTTCCCTCCAGCAGCACGATGCAGGCGATATAGAGCATCTGCGCCGGAAGGCCGATACCGATTGCCGCCAGGGTGCGCGACGCACCGCCGATCAGATCCGGCGGCTGGGCGGCGAGGGTGAAGAAAGGTTCCCCGAGCAGGCACAGGGTGAAGATGATGAGCCCGATAACGACGGCATGGCGCATGACCACCCGCCAGATCATGCCGCAGCGTTCCGCTTCTCCGGCACCATGAGCCTGAGAGATCAGCACGCCGCCTCCGGCCAGCATGCCGATGCCAATCAGCATCAGCGGGATTGACGGGGCCATGGACAGGCCCAGATAGGCCAGCTCCTGACCGCCGGCCCGTCCGGTCATGATCGTATCCACCGCCGCCATGACCAGAACGCCCAGCCGGGCAATGACCACCGGCACCGCCAATGCGATGGTGCGCCGGATGTGATGGCCGATGCCGGCATGCTGATGCTGTCTGAAATCGGGCATTTGTTCCATCGGATGACAGGGAATGGAGCGCCGGACAGGGCGCGGGATGGCCGGAAGCGTCTGTATCCCCGGCGGGCAAATCCCTTGCCGGAGGAAGCGCCTCTCCTTATCAATAGCATTATCCGTGAAAGAGGGACGCGTAAAGATGAGTGATAAGGATTTTTCGGCCCCTGATGTCGCGCGCGAGCTGATCCGCGGCCGGGGCGAGGCGGTGATGGCAACGCTGATGGCTGACGGGGGCGGGCCTTATGCCTCGCTGGTGCTGGTTGCCTGCGGTCATGACCTCACCCCGGTAATGCTGATTTCCACCCTGGCCGAGCATACGAGGAACATTCACGCCGATGAGCGGATTTCCCTGCTCTATGACGGTACGGCGGGTCTGGAGGACCGGCTGACCGGTCCGCGCCTGACCCTGACGGGCCGGGCGGTGAAAACAGAGGATGCGGATCTGATGCGCCGTTATCTGGCCCATCATCCGGCGGCGCGGGATTATGCCGGCTTCAGCGATTTCGCCTATTACGGGATGGAGGTTGAGCGGGCGCATCTGGTGGCGGGATTCGGCCGCATTCACTGGCTGTCATGGCAGGAAATTCTCGCCGATGCCGCAACCCCTGCTCCTCTGGCCGCGGCGGAGGAAGAGATCATCGCCCATATGAACGCCGATCATGCCGATGCCCTGCCGCTTTATGCCGCCATGGCCATGGACGGGGAGACCCCCGATCCCGCTGATCAGGACTGGCGGATGACCGGTATCGACCGTGACGGTTTCGATCTTCTGGCCGGGCCGTGGCGCCTGCGCCTGCGTTTCGATGCGCCGGTAGAGGATGCCCTGGCGGCGCGTGAGGCGCTGGTGGCGATGCTGCAGCGGGCACGGCGGGAAGCGGGCGGGCGGGCATGAGCATCCGTTCCTGCCGCCATATCGTGGTGCTGACGGGGGCCGGGGTCTCGGCCGAATCGGGGCTGGGCACCTTCCGCGACAAGGACGGGTTGTGGACGCGGTACAATCTTGAGGATGTGGCAACGCCCGAAGGGTTCCGGCGCAATCCTGAGCTGGTCTGTGAGTTTTACAATGCGCGGCGTGAAAATCTGAGGAAGGCCGCACCCAATGCCGCCCACAAGGCGTTGGCGGCATTCGAACAGCGCTTTCAGGGGCGCTTCACCCTGATTACCCAGAATGTGGACGATCTGCATGAAAAGGGCGGCAGTGCCGCCCCCGTGCATATGCATGGCCGTCTGGACGAGCTGCGCTGTCAGCATTGCGCCACCGTTTATGCCTATGAG
Organism: uncultured Hyphomicrobiales bacterium; assembly: GCA_964463775.1. Classification (GTDB taxonomy): domain Bacteria; phylum Pseudomonadota; class Alphaproteobacteria; order Minwuiales; family Minwuiaceae; genus JALXAG01. The sequence goes on along the minus strand of CAYXDL010000339.1, from coordinate 817 downwards.
GCGCCGATTGCACCGGACAGCGTCTGTCCCGCCTGCGGGCGGACGGGCGGTCAGCGGCCCAATGTGGTCTGGTTCGGTGAAATGCCCCTTTACATGGATGTGATCGAGGCGGCGCTGGCCGATTGCGATCTGTTCGTCGCCATCGGCACATCGGCGACCGTCTATCCGGCAGCGGGGTTTGTCGACCGGGTGCGCGCCCTGGGCCGGGCGCGGTGTGTGGAGCTGAATCTGGAACCGACCGCCGCCTCATCCCTGTTCGATGAAACGCGCCATGGCCCTGCAAGCGAGGTTGTGCCCGGCTTCTTTGCGTCCCTGATGCCGTAGCGAAGGGAAAGGAGAGGATGGCGATGATCCGAAAACTCGAGGGAAAGGAACGGGCCGCGGCCCTGGCCGGATTACCGGGCTGGGAGGAGTGCGAAGAGCGGGATGCCCTGCGCAAGACCTTTGTTTTCAGGGATTTCGGCGAGGCTTTCGCCTTTATGGCCCGCGTCGCCCTGTATGCCGAAAAAGTGAACCATCATCCGGAATGGTCCAATATTTACAACCGGGTGGCGGTGACCCTGACCACTCATGATGCCGGAGGGATCAGCGAGCGGGATATCGCCATGGCCCGTTCCATGGATGCTTTCATGGATGCTTTCATGGATGCGGGCGGCGGATAGAGGATAGCCAAAAAGCGCAGGGACCGGAGGATCCGGGGAGGGACGCCCCTCCCCGGCGGATGAGGCTGAACGCTCAGCGCGGTGCCATGCGGATGGCACCGTCAAGGCGGATGACCTCGCCATTGAGCATTTCATTGCTGATGATATGCATCGCC
>CAYXDL010000338.1:0-3236 GCA_964463775.1 uncultured Hyphomicrobiales bacterium | reverse complement strand
CGTTGCCAGGCCGGCACCGACAGGCGCGGATCGGCAAACTCGACCCGCCGCGCCGCGCGCTGCGGCGGTTCCTGTGGGCGGATGCGTGCGGGCAGGGGCCGGGCCGGGATGATGCCGTAATATTTACGTGCCAGCGCCATCACCTGTTCAGGTTTCACATCACCGGCAACGATCAGGGTCGCGTTGTTCGGCGCATAATATTTCCGGTAAAAGGCAATGGCCTTGTCCTTGTTCAGCGCCTCGATCTCGTGCTGCCAGCCGATCACCGGTATCCGGTAGGGATAAGCGAGATACTGCGCCGCCTGCACCTGCTCACGAAACTGGCCATAGGGCTGGCTGTCGGTGCGCAGGCGCCGTTCCTCGATCACCACCTGTTTCTCGGTTTCCGCCCCCTTCTCCGTCAGCACCAGATTGGTCATGCGGTCGGCTTCCATCTCCATGACCAGAGGCAGCTTATCGGCGGCGATATTCTGGAAATAGGCGGTATAGTCATGGGTGGTGAAGGCGTTTTCCTGGCCGCCGTTTTCGGCGACAATGCGTGAAAAGGCCCCTTCGGGAAAACGCTTCGTGCCCTTGAACATCAGATGTTCCAGATAATGGGCCAGTCCCGCTTCTCCCGGCGCCTCATCCGCGGCACCGATCCCGTACCAGACCATATGGGTGACGACCGGGGCACGGTGATCCTCAATCACGACAACGCGCATGCCGTTATCCAGCCTGCCGACAAACGGATTGAACAATCCGGCGCGCGCATCCGTTGCCGCCATAACCGGCAGCAGAACCAGAATCAGGGCCAGCATCCGCAGGGTGGCGGCAGAAGCGGAAATGAATGAAAACCGCATATGATCAAGTCCTCATGAAGGTATGGGGCAAGGGGATCCCATGAAACCTGGCGCCGGAGACAGGCTGCTCCCGGGCCCGGGTCTCAAGTTAACGACAATCATTTTGACGGAAAAAAGGCACCGTGAGACGGCAACCGGAATCATGGCCGGCAAGAAGGCGGTCAGTTGAACAGGCCTTCGAAAATGGCCCGCTTGCGCCGCTTGATATAGGGGGTCTCGCCCTTGGTCACCGGCGCGCCGGTGGCGGCATTCTCCTGCAGGCGTTTCTTTTCCTTCGCCGCATCGACGACGGTGCCGAATGGCGGCTGCTTCTGCCAGAAGATCAGCCGGTCGGCGAAACTCCGGTCCTCCTTGATCAGCAGGGAGGTTTCCTCATCGAGGATGCGGCGGATCCGGGGATCGGCCTGTTCCGCCCCGGCGATTTTAAGCAAAGCCGCCTCTCCGGGGCTGAGATCAGTGGCATCCAACGGCGCACGCCGGGTCAGCAGACGCTGCGCACGTTCCCTCGGCGAGGATTCCTGCGGGCGCCGGGCACCGGGTTGCGGCGGGCGCAGCTTGAAATCGGGCGGCAGGACCAACGGCGCCTTGGCAACGACGGCAAATTCATCCGGGGCACGCTTGTTCAGGCCGAGTTCCTCGCGCACCCCCTCACAGGCGCCGAGGGACAGAACGGCAAAACCCATCACCGCCAGACGAAGCAATGCCGGTGAAACCGGGTTGCGCCCTCCATTCCGCCTGTTCTTCATTCCAGCCTGCCGTTGCTCGCCAATATCCGATTTCCTTATTTAGGCTTATCCGCCGCCGGAAACAAGGAGATGATGATCAGCAGCGCCGCACCGATGAAAATCGAACTGTCGGCCAGATTGAACGCCGGCCAGTGCCAGTTGCCGATGTGAAAGTCGAAACCGTCGGCCACGGCCCCGCGCAGCAGACGGTCCGTGATATTGCCCAGCGCTCCGCCAACGATCAGGCCATAACCGATGGCGCTGCCGCGCTCACGCGCCTGCAGCATGAACACCGCCACCGCCACGGTGATAGCGGCGGTAACCGCAATGAGGATCCATCGTCCGCCATCGCTGCCCTGGGCAAAAGCGCCGAAGCTGATACCACGGTTCCAGATCATGACGAAATTGAAAAAGGGCGTGATCTCGACCGGCTCTCCGCCACGGGCAGCGAAAAACGCGATTTGCCAGGCCTTGAGGCTCTGATCGGCAATCAGAGCGGCCAGAGCCGCCAGCGGCCCCGACAGCAGAATCCGCCGCCGGTCATCGCGCCCCCCGCTCATGCCCCGGCCAGGGCCCCGGACAAGGTGCCGGCACAACGTCCGCACAGATCGGGATGGTGTTCATCGGCACCGACGTCACCGGCAATCATCCAGCAGCGGGCACATTTTTCACCCTCGGCCAATGATGGCAGCACCGCAACCCCGGGCACATCCTCCAGACGGAAGGCATCGTCCGGCCCCTCGCCCACCGCCAGCACGGCACCGGAGGTGATGCACAATTCGCCGATATCGACACCGTCGAGAAGGGCAACCGTCTCCGCATCCACCCAGATATGGGGGCGGGCCTGAAGGCTGGAGCCGATCCGCTTTTCACGGCGTTCGATTTCCAGTGCCCCGGTCACCACCCGGCGAACCGCACGAATACGCTGCCATTTCGCCGCCAGGGCATCATCACGCCACCCGGCGGGCGTTTCCGGGAACAGACGCAGATGCACACTGTCCGCATCAGCACCATGGCGCGCCAGCCAGGCCTCCTCGGCCGTGAAGCAGAGAATCGGCGCCAGCCAGGCGGTCAGGCGCGAGAAGACCTCGTCCAGAACCGTGCGCGCGGCACGGCGGCGCACAGAATCCGCACCATCGCAATAGAGCGCGTCCTTGCGGATATCGAAATAAAAGGCCGACAGATCCAGGGTGCAGAAATTGTTCAACGCCACATAGATGCTGTGGAAATCGTATTCATTACCGGCTTTTCGCACCAAACCGTCAAGCTCTGCAAGGCGGTGCAGGACCCAGCGGTCCAGCTCCGGCATATCTTCGGCGGGCAGGCGCTCTTCCTCCCTGAAGCCATCGAGATTGCCGAGCAGATAACGCAGGGTGTTGCGGAAGCGCCTGTAGGTATCCGCATGGCTGCGCATGATTTCGGTACCGACGCGCAGATCCTCCGTATAGTCGGAGGCCACGACCCACAACCGCAGGATATCGGCGCCGAAATCCTTGATGATCTGCTGCGGTGTGATGGTGTTGCCGATGGATTTGGACATTTTCCGTCCCTCGGCATCCAGCAGGAATCCGTGGGTCAGCACCCCCTTATACGGGGCGCGGCCACGGGTGCCGCAGGCTTCCAGCAACGAGGAATGGAACCAGCCGCGATGCTGATCGGTGCCTTCCAG
>CAYXDL010000337.1:0-3246 GCA_964463775.1 uncultured Hyphomicrobiales bacterium | reverse complement strand
CCCTTGCCGATGCGCTTGGCCTGATGCTGCGTGAACGCCTTTCCGGCCGTCCCCTGCCGGCGGCGGCGCGTCATATCGTCGATCTGTGGCGAAACGAGATCGAGTCCCGTGGCGGTGAGGATTTCAGCAAGCTGCTCGAACATGCGCGGGATCAGGAAGCTTTTCTGCGCGATCTGCGCCGTCTGTTGTTCGATCTCGGCCTGAGCGAGGAAAATCTTTCCGAAGAACATGATGAGCGCGAGGACGACCAGCAGCAGGACAGCCCCGAGCAGAGCCCGGAACAGGATCAGGGCGACAGCCCCGAACAGGGCGATGGCGAGGGGGATCAGGCCACGGCCGAAATCGGTGACAGCGATGAGGGCGAGGGTGAGGGCGATGACGATGCCGATCAGAGCGCGCTCGGCGAGCAGCAGGACGGGCAGAGCGGTGATCAGCAGGGGCGGGCGCGCCGGCCCAATCTGGGCGAGGGGCCGGACATGGATGGCGGCATCCGCTACCATGCCTATTGCACGGATTTTGATGAGGAGGTGAATGCCGCCGAATTGTGCGAGCCGGAGGAACTGACCCGTCTGCGCGCCCATCTCGATCAGCAGCTTGCCTCGCTGCAGAGCATGATCGGTCGTCTTGCCAACCGCCTGCAGCGCAAGCTGATGGCACGGCAGAACCGCTCCTGGAATTTCGATCTGGAAGAAGGGCTTCTCGATGCGGCGCGCCTGGCCCGGGTCGTGGCCAATCCGGTTCTGCCCCTGTCCTTCAAGATGGAGAAGGATACGGATTTCCGCGATACGGTCGTTACCCTGCTGATCGACAATTCCGGATCCATGCGCGGCCGCCCGATCACGGTGGCGGCGATGTGCGGCGATATTCTGGCCCGGACCCTGGAGCGTTCCAACGTCAAGGTGGAGATCCTCGGCTTCACCACCCGCGCCTGGAAGGGCGGGCAGTCGCGGGAAAAATGGCTGGCTGACGGCAAACCCGCCGATCCGGGCCGCCTGAACGATCTGCGCCACATCATCTACAAATCGGCCGATACGCCGTGGCGGCGGGCGCGCAAGAATCTCGGCCTGATGCTGCGCGAGGGGCTGCTGAAGGAGAATATCGACGGCGAGGCGCTGCTCTGGGCCCATAACCGCCTGATACGCCGGCCCGAACAGCGGCGCATTCTGATGGTGATATCCGACGGGGCGCCGGTCGATGATTCGACCCTTTCGGTCAATCCGGGCAATTATCTCGACCGTCATCTGCGCGAGGTGATCGAATGGATCGAGACCGTCTCTCCCGTCGAACTGACGGCAATCGGCATCGGCCATGACGTGACCCGGTATTACCGCCGTGCCGTGACCATTGTCGATGCCGAACAACTCGGCGGTGTCATGCTCAATGAGCTGACGGATCTGTTCGATGAGGAGGCGGCCACCCCCCGCCGCGCCTTACGGCGCTAAGGGGGCGGCCTGTCCCCGTGCCTCTGCCGGGCCTATACGGCCAGCAGATGGCGTTTGAAGAAGTCGAGCGACCGTTCCCAGGCAAGCTGGGCATCGGGGGCATCGTAACGGGCATTGGTCGGGTTGGCGAAGGCATGATCGGCCTCGTACCAATAGAGTTCCAGGCTTTTGCCCGCTTCCTTCATCGCTTTTTCGAAGCCCTCGACCATGGGTTTGTTGATCCACTGATCCTCGGTGGCGAAATGGCCCTGAACCGGGCCGTGCAGGGCTTTCAGCTCCTCGGCCGTCTTGCTGACATCGCCGTAATAGATCACGGTGGCATCGACCGGCTGGATCAGGGAGGCATTGAGCGACCAGCCGCCGCCGAAACACCAGCCGATGGTGCCCAACCCGCCCTGATGGTCGTTCTGTTGCCGGGCCCACTGGCCCCAGGCGAGCATCGTATCCATTCCTTTTTCAGGTTCAGCATTGGCTGCCGACATCAGTTCGGCGGCACGTTCGGGATCGTCCGTGACCTGCCCGTCGAACAGATCGACGGCGAGGGCGTTGTAGCCCTGATTGGCCAGTTCCTGCGCCATGGATTTGATGTTGTCGTTCAGGCCCCACCATTCATGAATGACCAGAACCGACGGCGCCGGCTTTCCTGCCCGGGCATAAGCGCCGTTGACCTTGCGCCCCTGCGGGGTGGTGATGGTGATGGTGTCAAGCTTTGCGGCCTGGGCGGCGACCATGGTCTTGTCAGCCAGCAATCCCGCCAGCGCCAGCCCCGATCCGGTCATGGCGATCTGGCCGATGAATTCACGTCTGCTGGGCATGGCTGTCTCCTCCTGTTCGTATATGTCTTTGGTTATGAATATGTGGAAGCATATTATGGTAGCGGGCATTCGCCAAGCATGCCATGGTGATATTTTCCATCATGAAGGGCAGGGTAGAACAAGGCATGATTGGCCGGCTTCTGATGGCAGTGGTGCTTTCGGCTGTGCTGAATGCTGCCGCATCGGCATCGGCGCGCACGATAACGGTCGAGGCCGTTTCTGTGGTCCTCGATCCGGAAAATCCGGATATGAAAACAGCGGGTCGTCTCGAATTTCTGGGCGGGCTGCGCCTGAGCAGCCCCGATGCGGCCTTTGGCGGCTTCTCCGGGCTGGACATATCGGCGGAAGGGCAGCTCAGCGCGATCAGCGATCGCGGGCAATGGCTGTCCGCCCGGTTGGAGGAGCGGCAGAACCGCCCCGTCAGCCTTTCCGCCGCGCAGATGCGGCCGCTGAGCGGGGTGGAAGGGCGTGCGCTCAGCGGTTTCTGGCGGGATGCGGAATCCCTGGCCCGGTCGCCGGGTGGCGGCTGGCTGGTGGCCTTTGAACGCTTTCACCGCATCCGCCGCTATGTTGCCCGGGCACCGTCAGAAGGTGGCCGGGCGGCGGTGATGCCCGTGCCCGCCGCTCTGTCTGGGGCGCCGCCCAATGGCGGGATCGAGGCGATGACGGTGCTGGATGACGGGCGCATTCTCATCCTTGCTGAGGATATGCGTACGGAAGAGGGAAACCATCCGGGATGGCTGATCGGCCCCGACGGCCGGATGGCGGCGCTGTCGCTGGCGGCGACGGGGCTGTTCAAACCAACCGGGCTTGCAACCCTTGCCAATGGCGATGTTCTGCTGCTGGAGCGCCGCTTCACGCTGATCGGCGGGGTGGCGGCGCGGATTTCACGTATCCGCCGCCAGGATATCCGCCCCGGCGCCCGCCTGCATTCCCGGGAGCTGGCGCGTCTGGAACCCCCGCTGACGGTGGATAATTTCGAAGGGATC
>CAYXDL010000336.1:1044-3290 GCA_964463775.1 uncultured Hyphomicrobiales bacterium | reverse complement strand
CCGGCAATGAACCAGTAATGGCCGAGCATGGATGCCGCCTCCTCCGGCCGGCCCTGGCGCAGATGCTCGCGAATGCGGGTTGAGGAGTAAACATCATGCCCGTCACCCGCCGGGGCCACCACCGAAACGGCGAAGCCGGCCTCACGGCCATGCTCTCTCAGCATCTCCGGCGTGCCGGCACGCCCCTTGCCGAAGGCGAAATCATAACCCACCACCACATGAGAGGCGCCCAGCCCCCGCACCAGAATCCGGTCGATGAATGCCGCGGCTGACAGCGATGCCAGCGCCCGATCGAAATTCAGGGCCAGCAGAATGTCGACGCCCTCATCCTCCAGCAGCAGCGCCTTGCTGCGTAATGTGGTCAGACGGAACGGCGGTGCGTCAGGCGCAAAGAACTGCCGGGGGTGAGGCTCGAAGGTCAGTACGATCAGATCAAGATCGCGGCTTCTGGCGATGGCGCGTCCGCGGGCAATCACGGCAGCATGACCGCGGTGGACACCATCGAAATTGCCGATCACCACGACCCCGCCCCTGTTCTCGGGCCGGATGCCGGTCTCATGCCTCAGTATCTGCATCATCTGCCTTTCAGCTTTCAGGGCCGGGCACAATCCCGGATCGGGTCAAACCGTTCAGGCCGGCACCAGCAACAATGCCTCACCTTCCAGAACCGTTCCGCCGTCCACCCTGCAGACACAGGCGAAGGAAACGCGGCGGCGGTCGCGGTCGATGGCCGTGATCTCGACCGTGGCATCGACCACATCGCCGGGACGCACCGGCGCCTTGAACTTCAGTGTCTGTGAAAGATAGATCGCCCCCGGCCCGGGCAGCCGGGTACCGAAGATCGTGGAAATGAAGGATGCCGACAACATGCCGTGGGCAATGCGCCCCTTGAACATGGATGCATTGGCATACTCATCATCCAGATGCACCGGATTGTCATCCCCCGAAAGAGCCGCGAAGCGTTCTATATCCTGATCGCTGACCTTGCGGCTGTATTCCGCACTCATGCCGACGGCAAGATCGCCGATACCATATCCCCGCGTCATCATTTCCGTTTCCGCCACAAGATGCTCCTTTCCGGCATTGCCCGGGATGGCATGCCGTCTGCCGTTATTGTGCAATGCAACCTTATATCGTCAGCCCCGGAGCCCTGCAACTTTCCTGCAACAAAAGTGACGCAGTAAAAGGCGCATTTACCAATTTTTAGCTCTCTGCCCATAGTCTGCACCTGCACCGGGTCGCTGACGAACCGAAATGGCGGCCTGAATCAGGATTTGATTTTTTAAACGTTAGGGAAGGGTTGAAACATGGCAGTCGACATGAACATGTCGATACTTATCGTCGACGATTACAAGACGATGCTGCGTATCATCAGAAACCTGCTGGTTCAGCTTGGCTTCAACAATGTGGACGAGGCCAGCGACGGCTCTCAGGCCCTGTCCATGGCCCGCTCGAAAAATTACGGGCTGATCATCTCCGACTGGAACATGGAACCGATGACCGGTTACCAGCTCCTGAAGGAAATCCGTGCCGATGCCAAGCTGAAATCGACGCCTTTCATCATGATCACGGCGGAATCGAAAACCGATAACGTGATCGCGGCGAAAAAGGCCGGTGTGAACAATTACATCGTCAAACCCTTCAATGCCGCGACGCTGAAGAACAAGATCCAGGCGGTTATCGGTGAATTTTAATGAAAACCACCCCTGACGAACTGCAGGCAACGGTCGAATCGCTTTATCGCGACTGCCGCGATCTGGCGCGCTACATCGCCAATGCCCGCAAGGAAATCGCCCAGATACGCCCTTCCCGCCTCAAACAGGAGAAAATCCCCCGGGCGGGGGAAGAGCTGGATGCGATCGTCAAGGCGACGGAACAGGCCACCAACACCATCATGAACGCGGCTGAAACCATCATGGCATCACCGGGGAACGAGGCCGTGGTCAATGACGCCTGCATGGAAATTTTTGAGGCCTGTTCCTTTCAGGACATCACCGGACAGCGAATCACCAAGGTCGTCAAGACCCTGAAACATATCGAAGAACGGCTTGACGGGCTTCAGGCCGCCTGGGGACCCGAGCTGGGATTCGAGGAACCTGAAGAAGAAGAACCCGAAGGTGAGGAAGCCCTGCTGAACGGCCCTCAGCTTGAGGGGGAAGGCATCGCCCAGGACGATGTCGACAGGCTGCTTGAAGAGGCAGGAGGGGAAGAAAAGAAAAAGCAGGTCAGTCAGGACGACATCGACG
>CAYXDL010000336.1:0-1034 GCA_964463775.1 uncultured Hyphomicrobiales bacterium | reverse complement strand
CCGCCCTGTTCGACTGAGCCACATTCGACAGAACCCGTCCACGGCAAGCCGGATGCCATGCCTTCAGGGCTTCAGAAAACCAATCCGTCATTACCAGCGCAATCGGGGCATTGCCATATCGGGCCTGCAGCCATGGCGGCGGCACAGCTCCGCCAGATCTTCCGCGCCATTCCGCAATTCCCCGGCATGAATGCCTTCGGTAATCAGCAGGGTATCGAGCCCGGCGGCCTGCGCACCGGCGATATCGGTACGCAGGGAATCGCCGATCATCACCACCCGATCCACCCCCAGCATGTGCCGGGCCAGCCTGAAGGGGGCGGGATGGGGCTTGCCCAGCCACAGCACCGTTCCGCCCATTTCCTCATAGGCCCTGGCCAGTAATCCGGCGCAGGCCACCAGCCGCTTGCCATGCCCGACCCGAAGATCGGGATTGGCACAGAGCAGCGGCAGACCGCGTTCCATCGCGCCATCCAGAAGCGCGCGGTAATCTTCGGGCGTTTCATCATCGCCAATGCCGGTCACCAGCACGAAATCGGCATCCTTCGTACTGCCTGCCTCCTCCAGATCCAGCCCGGTGATGATATCGCGCGTGCGTTCCGGCCCCTGAAAAAGGTAGCGCCGGCCCGGCACCCGCACCCCCTCCAGATCGCCTGTCAGGGCATGGCGAACCACTTCGCCCGATGTCAGGGCGGATCCGGCCAGCGCCGCGGGCAGCCCCAGACGGGTCAGGGCCGCGGCCACCGCCGATGCCCGCCTGGGCATGTTGGAAAGAAAGACATAAGGCCTGCCCGCATCACGCAGCCGTGTCAGGCAGTCGGCCGCATCACCGAAGCAGCGCCGCCCGTCATGCACAACGCCCCAGATATCGAAGATGAACCCGTCATAAAGGCCGGCGATCTCCCCCATTCCGGCAATGAAGCGGCAGCCGGCAGGGCCGTTGTCACACCCGGAGGCGTTCATCATAACATTTCCCGGGCCGGACGCGGGCTGGAGAACAGATAGCCCTGCGCCAGTTCCACACCAGCATCGAGCAG
>CAYXDL010000335.1:0-3316 GCA_964463775.1 uncultured Hyphomicrobiales bacterium | reverse complement strand
CTGCGGCGGTGGCGGGCTGTTGGCCGGCCTGTCTCTCGTCTGTGCCGCGCGCAGCCCTGACACCCGCGTCTATGGGGCCGAGCCGGCAGGATTTGATGATCTGGCCCGTTCCCTGCGCGACGGCATCAAACGCAGCAATGAGCAGATCGACGGATCGATCTGCGATGCCATCATGACGCCGACAACAGGGGAACTGACCTATCCCCTGCTGGCCCGGCATGCTGCCGGGGCCTTCGCCGTCAGCGAGGAGGAGGTAACAGCCGCCATGCGCACGGCCTTCGAGCATTTCAAAATCGTGGTCGAACCGGGCGGTGCCGTGGCGCTTGCCGCCGTTCTTTCCGGCCGATGCGACCCCCGGGGCAGGACCACCGTTATCGTTGCCTCCGGCGGCAACTGCGATGCGGAAAGTTTTGTCAGCCTCATCGGCTGAACCTGCAACGGGCTCTGCTTCAGTGGATATGCTCTTTCTGAATAGCGGGTGGGGCGAGCGACCGGATTCGAACCGGCGACCTCCTGGACCACAACCAGGCGCTCTAACCAACTGAGCTACGCTCGCCACGGTGAGGCGTCTTTTAACCGCCCCGCAGGGACTGGTCAAGGGAAATAGGCGCTATCCCCGGCGCAGATCTCACCCTGCCGCCCTTTGCCGAAGCTGCCCGGAAAAACGCCGCAGACGCGACAGTGCTTCCTCAAGAACCTCAGGGCGTTTGCAGAAGCAGAATCGCACGTAATGATCCATCGGGCCTGCCGGCTCCTCCCCGCTGGTGTAGAAGGCCGAGACCGGGATGGCCGCCACACCGGCCTGTTCGGTCAGCAGACGGCAGAATGCCTCCGCCGGCATATCGGCACCAAGCGGGCGGTAGCCGGCGATCAGAAAATAGGTGCCGCCGCAGGGGGAGACCTCAAAACCGATATCGCCAAGACCCGCGGCAAAGAAATCGCGCCGTTCGGCAAAGGATTCGGCCAGACCGGTGAAATAGGCATCCGGCTTGGCCAGACCATAGGCAACGGCATGCTGCAGGTTGGGCGGCGTCGTGAAGGTCAGGAACTGATGGGCCTTGGCGATCACCGCCAGCATATCGGCGCCCCCGGAAATATAGCCGACCTTCCATCCCGTCAGCGAGAAGGTCTTCCCGGCCGAGGCGATGCGCACGCAGCGTTCCGCCATGCCCGGCAGCGTCATCAGCGGCACATGCGCCCGGCCGTCGAATATCAGATGCTCATAGACTTCATCGCAGATGGCATAACAGTCATACCGGCGCACCAGAGCGGCAATCAGCTCCAGTTCCTCGCGCGAGAACACCTTGCCGGTCGGGTTCATCGGCGTATTGAACAAGATCAGCTTGGTGCGTTCGCTGAAAGCGGCCGACAGGCTGGCGGGGTCGATGCGCCAGTGCGGCGGATCCAGGCGCACCAGCCGGGGCACGGCCCCGGCAAGGCGGACAATCGGCAGATAACAGTCATAAAGCGGTTCGAACAATACCACCTCATCGCCGGGATTGACGAGCGCCAGAATGGATGCCGTCAGGGCCTCCGTCGCGCCCGAGGTCACCATCACCTGGCTTTGCCAGTCCAGATCGAGACCGTAGAAATGCCGGTCATGGGCGGCAACCGCCTGACGCAATGCCGGCACCCCCCACATGGAAGGGTACTGATTGCTTTCCTCCATCAGGGCTGTGGCGGCGCGCCGGCGCACATCCTCCGGCCCGTCCTCGTCCGGAAATCCCTGGCCAAGATTGATCGCCCCGTGTTCCATGGCCAGGCGGCTCATGACCTCGAAAACCGTTGTGCCATAGGATGACAAGATGTCGTTCGCCTTTTTCACCGCGCTCTCCCGCACCACACCGTCCCGATACGGACAGAAGACCCTACCCAATAGGTACGCCCCGGGGCAAGAGCCGGGTTGCATGCGGATGCCCGTCTCATGATGATCAATTATTAATCATTATGCCTGTTTTTTATTCACATTTGACGGCATCCCGCTGCCACGAAGTCGGGGCACACCTGTCTGAAGGTCGGAATCCCGGCAGAATGCCTGCGATTGCGGCAAAATATGAAAGTGGCACGATGCATGCTATGAGACGCGTGAAAGATAGTCGCAGGCGCGATAGGCGATTGCGCCATACCCCGGTGAGCAGGTATAGCTAGCCGGTATTGCAACAAGTTGGGCGGAACGGTGAAGAATGAAAAAGATTGAAGCGATCATCAAACCCTTCAAACTGGATGAAGTGAAGGAAGCCCTTCATGAGGTCGGCCTTCAGGGCATCACCGTGACCGAAGCCAAAGGCTTCGGCCGCCAGAAGGGGCATACGGAATTGTACCGAGGGGCGGAATATGTCGTCGATTTCCTCCCCAAGGTCAAAATCGAGGTCGTTCTCGACGACGAGCGCGTCGAAGCGGCAGTCGAAGCCATTACCCAGGCCGCGCGGACGGGGCGGATCGGTGATGGCAAGATTTTCATTTCATCGGTTGAGGAAGTCATCCGAATTCGCACCGGGGAAAAGGGCAGCGACGCGATCTGAGCCCTCCCCATAATCGCAACCCAGTAAAAACAGGAAACAGGCATGTCCGACGTCAAAAAAGTGCTTGAAATGATTGCGGAGAACGAAGTCAAGTTCGTTGATCTTCGCTTTACCGACCCACGGGGCAAGTGGCAGCATCTGGCCATGGATGCGGATGTCATCGACGAGGATTTCTTTTCTGAAGGCGTCATGTTCGACGGCTCCTCCATCGCCGGGTGGAAAGCCATCAACGAATCCGACATGGTGCTGATGCCCGATGCCGGCACGGCCGTCATCGATCCCTTCTCAGCCCAGAACGAACTGATCCTGTTCTGCGACATTCATGAACCCTCCACCGGCGAGGGCTACAGCCGCGATCCCCGCTCCATCGCCAAGCGTGCGGAAAACTATCTGAAGTTCAGCGGCATCGGCGATACGGCCAGCTTCGGCCCTGAAGCCGAATTCTTCATCTTCGATGATGTGCGTTTCAACGTCTCGGCCGAACGGGTTTCCTACGAAATCAATGAAGAAGAAGGCCCCTATATGCGTGGCGCCGAAATCGAGGGCGGCAACAAGGGCCATCGCCCGCCGGAAAAAGGCGGCTATTTCCCGGTACCGCCGGTGGACAGTGCCTCGGACCTGCGCTCCGAAATGGTGCTGGTGATGAAGGAAATGGGCCTCGATACCGAAAAGCACCATCATGAGGTTGCCCCCAGCCAGCATGAACTGGGCATCAAGTTCAACACGCTGGTCAAAATCGCCGACCACATGCAGATCTACAAATATGTGGTGCACAATGTTGCCGCCGCTTACGG
>CAYXDL010000334.1:0-3320 GCA_964463775.1 uncultured Hyphomicrobiales bacterium | reverse complement strand
CGAATTGACGGGTTTCGGCCAGATACCGCGCAGCCCCCAGCAGCATGGCCGTATGCCCGTCATGGCCGCAGGCATGCATCTTGCCCCGAATGGTCGAGGACCAGGGAACATTGGTCATTTCCTCCAGATCCAGCGCATCCAGATCGGCCCGCAGGCCAATGCACCGATCTGACGTTCCCGCCTTCAGGGTACCGACAACACCGGTGCGCGCCAGACCATGATGCACCTCGATCCCCCAGCTTTCCAGCAGTTCGGCGACAATGCGGGAGGTGCGGACTTCCTCGAAAGCGGTTTCGGGGTGGCGGTGGATGTCGCGGCGCCATTCGATCATGTCACGGGTGATCGCTTCGGGAAAAACGGGTTTGTTCATTGTCTCTCTCCACTCATCGCCGGGGCCGGATCCTCATCGGGAATGCGCCCCTCCTCCACCCCGTGACAGGAAACATAACGCCCGCCAAGCGCGCGCATTCGCGGCACCTCGCGCCGGCAGCGCTCCTCGGCGAAGGGGCAGCGCGGGTGAAAGGCGCAGCCCGAGGGCGGATTGATCGGGCTCGGCACCTCGCCGGCAACGGGCGTACGTGGCTTGCCGCTCATGCCCAGATCGGGAATCGCCGCCAGCAACATCTGCGTATAAGGATGCAACGGATTGGAAAACAGGGTTTTCTTCTCCGCCCATTCCACCAGGCGGCCCAGATACATCACCCCGACAGTGGTGGAGATATGATACACCACCGCCAGATCGTGACTGATGAACAGGTAGGTCAGCCCGAACTCGCGCTGCAGATCCTTCATCAGATTGAGGATCTGCGCCTGCACCGATACGTCCAGGGCCGATGTCGGTTCGTCGCAGACCAGAAAATCAGGCTCTCCCGCCAGAGCGCGGGCAATGGAAATACGCTGGCGCTGACCGCCGGAAAATTCATGAGGGAACTTCTCGCCATCGCTGGCCGACAGGCCGACCTGCTCCAGCAGCTCCCCGACCCGGCGCCGGCGCGAGGCGGCATCAGGGCAGAGATTGTAAACGCGGATCGGCTCGGCAACGATATCGGCAACCCGCCAGCGCGGGTTGAGCGAGGCATAGGGATCCTGAAAGATCATCTGCACCCGCAACGTCCCGCCGCTTGCGGCATCACCGCCGAAATGCATGGTCCCGGCGCTGGGCTCATACAGGCCCGATATCAGCCGCGCCACGGTGGATTTACCGCAACCGGATTCGCCGACCAGGCTGAAGGTTTCGCCCTTGCGGATGGCGAAATCGACCCCATCGACCGCCTTGACGATCCGCTTGCCCGTGCGTTCGATCACCCGGTTCAGCCAGGGCGGGGAGACATCGAAATACCGCGTCAGCCCCTCGACCTTCAGCACGAAGGATTCACCATCGCGTTCACGGTTCAGATCCTCGCTCATGACGCCGTCTCCCCCCGTTCATGCAGCCAGCAGGCAACGGCGCGCGCACCCTCACCAATCAGCACCGGCTTTTCCCGTTCGCAACGAGCAAAACGCTCCCGACAGCGGGGATTGAAGGCACAGCCCGGCGGAATGGCATCGAGGCGCGGCATCGACCCGTCGATCTGTTCCAGCCGCTCAACATCGCGCCCGATGGTCGGAATCGATCCCATCAGCCCGCGCGTATAGGGATGGTGGGCATCCTTGATCACCGCCTGGGTCGGGCCGATTTCCACCAGCCGCCCGGCATACATCACCGCCACACGATCCGCCGCCTCGGCGATCACCCCCATGTCATGGGTGACGAGCATCACTGCCGTTCCGTGGTCGCGACACAGGCGTTTGAGCAGGGTAATGATCTGCGCCTGGATCGATACATCCAGCGCCGTCGTCGGCTCATCCGCAATAACCAGTTTCGGCCCGGCACAAAGCGCCAGGGCAATCACCACCCGCTGGCGCATGCCGCCGGAAAACTGATGCGGATAATGATCGATCCGTTCCTCCGCCGCCGGGATCCCCACCTCCCTGAGCATGTCGAGCGCATGGCGCCGCGCCTGTGCCTCGGTCATCGTCAGATGGGTACGGATCGTCTCCACAAGCTGGCGGCCGACGGTATAAAGCGGGTTCAGACTGGTCAGCGGGTCCTGAAAGATGGCGCCGATCTCCTTGCCGCGAATACGGCGCATCTGCTCGTAACTCAGATTGTCGATCCGCCGTCCTTCCAGCAGGATTTCGCCGCCGGCGATCCGCCCCGGCGGTTCCAGCAAGCCGATAATCGCCGTGCCGGTCATGGATTTCCCGGCCCCCGATTCGCCGACAACGCCAAGAATCTCGCCCGCCGTGATTGAAAAGCTGACATCGTCAACAGCGACCAGTGTGCCGCGGCGCGTCGGAAACTCCACACGCAGCGAGCGCACATCCAGCAGAGGGGTATCCGAAGAACCGGGCGGGGTTTGCAGGGTTTTCTCCATGGTATTCATGTGCCCCTTCAACGCAGCTTGGGATTCAGCGCATCGCGCAGCCAATCCCCCAGAAGATTGACCGACAATACCAGCAGCGCCAGGGTCAGACCGGGAAAGATCACGATCCACCATTCGCCGGAGAACAGGAAATCGTTGCCGATGCGGATCAGGGTGCCGAGCGAGGGTTCGGTCGGCGGTACGCCGACGCCGAGGAAGGAAAGCGTCGCCTCGCCCAGAATGGCGATCGCCAGATTGATCGTGCCGATCACCAGCACCGGCCCCAGAACATTGGGCAGCACATGGGAAAGCATGATGGTCGAACGTTTTAATCCGATCACGCGGGCGGCCAGAACATATTCCTTGTTCTTTTCCACCAGTGTGGATCCCCGCACGGTGCGGGCAAACTGCGGCCAGCCCGAAACGCCCAGCGCCAGAATGATCACAACCAGCACCAGATCGTCATGGATTTCCTTGGGCAGAATGCCACGCATGATGCCATCGACCAGCAGCGCCACCAATATGGCCGGAAAGGTGAACTGGATATCGGCGATGCGCATGATCAGCGCATCCACCGCCCCGCCGAGATAACCGGCAATCACCCCCAGCGTCACCCCGATCACCATCGAGACCAGCACGGCAACGAAGCCGACGAATATGGAAATGCGCGCCCCGTACATCAGTGCGGAAAGCATGTCCCGGCCCTGATCATCCGTGCCCAGAAGATATTTGGGAACGCCATCCTCATACCAGACCGGCGGGGTAAAAGCGTCCATCAGATCAAGAGCGGCGGGATCGAAGGGATTCTGCGGCGCGATCCACGGGCTGAAAACAGCGGTCAGAATCATCACGGCGGTCACGATCGCGGCGGCCACCGTCACCTTCGAGGATTTGAAGCTGTACCAGATATCGCTG
>CAYXDL010000333.1:0-3326 GCA_964463775.1 uncultured Hyphomicrobiales bacterium | reverse complement strand
CACCAATATCATGCAGCCGGATACGGCGGCCCTGCATGCGGCCATTCATGCGGAGAAGGACGATCCGGTTCTGCGTGCCTGCCGCAGCCTGGCGGCGGAACTGTCCTGCTGGTTGCTGATCGGATCCCTCGCCATCCGTCATGAACGCGATGAACGGGTCGCCAACCGTTCCTTTCTGATTGCTCCTGACGGGGCGGTCAGGGCCCGCTATGACAAGATCCACATGTTCGATGTCGATTTGCCCGGTGGCAAGCGTTACCGGGAAAGCGCCGCTTACCGCCCGGGCGATGAGGCCGTCATTGCCACGCTGCCCTGGGCGAGGCTGGGCATGAGCATCTGCTACGATATCCGCTTTCCCCATCTGTACCGCAGCCTGGCCCGCGGCGGGGCCACGGTGCTGAGCACGCCCGCGGCGTTCACCAGAACCACCGGGCAGGCCCATTGGCATGTGCTGCAGCGGGCACGGGCGATCGAGAACGGCTGTTTCGTGATCGCCGCCGCCCAGTGCGGCGATCATCCGGGCGACCGGCAGACCTATGGCCATTCCATGATTGTCGATCCCTGGGGGCGCATTCTGGCCGAGGCGGATGAGCGCCCGGGCATCATTCTTGCCGATATCGACATGGGCGAGGTTGCACGGGTGCGCTCTATGGTGCCGTCGCTTTCGGCCGGGCGGGAATTTTCCCTGAAAACCGTCTGAAGGCGGGTTCACCCTGCCTTTTCGCTTCGCCGCCGGGCAACGACGCCCTGACGCATGGCCGGTGGCGGCCCGGGATCCGCCCCTTCCCGGAAGGCGAGGATATCGCAGAAGGGTTCCAGCCGCTGGCGCAGTTCGCCCGGCTGGAGCAGAAAATCGGGATTACGCGGCCGTCCCAGCCTTTCCTGTCCCTGCATGAAGGTTTCATAGATCAGCACCCCGCCGGGGCTGAGCGTGGCGATGATGGAGGAAAACCGCGGTCGCCACAGGTAATTGGTGACGATGATGCCCGCGAAGCTGGCGGGTGCGAATGGCCAGGGCGCTTTTTCCAGATCATGCTCCACAATGCTCACGCCCGGCCGCTCCGCCAGATCGGACAGGGCCGTTGTATCGATATCGGCAGCGGTGATGTTTTCATACCCCCGCTCCAGCAGCAGGCGGGTGTGGCGGCCCGACCCGGCGGCCAGGTCGAGCACCGGCTGGTCCCGTCCGATCAGGTGCAGGTGTTTTTCAACCCAGGGGCTGCATGAGGGGGCTTTATCCGGCAGTGATTGCATTCGGGGCTTTCCGATCCTATATCTGCATTGTAGTGTGGTTCACTCTTTGGGTGCGATCAAGGGGCGGATCCCGTTTCAGCGGATCCGCGATTCCCTGGCCACCGTGAATGGAAAGCGTTTCGTATGATCCTGTATGATTTGAAATGCGCCAATGAGCACCGTTTCGAAGCCTGGTTCCGCGACAGCGCCACCTTCGATTCCCAGGCCGCCCGGGGCGATGTGACCTGCCCGTTCTGCGGCACGAACGAGGTCAGCAAGGCGCTGATGGCCCCGAATGTCGCCACCTCACGCCAGGCGGAGGGCGGGAGGGAACAACCCGCCCCTGACGCCGGTGCCGTGACTGCGGCGGGGGAAGAACACCGGCAGGTGGCCATGACGCCGGGGCAGCTACCGCCCGAGGCCTTCAGCCTGATCCGCAAGCTGCGCGAGGTGGTGGAGAAAAACTGCGATTATGTTGGCCCGAAATTCGCCGAGGAAGCGCGCAAGATCCATTACGGCGAGACGGAGACGCGCAATATCTATGGCGAGGCAACGCCTGACGAGGCCGCTGAGCTGCAGGAAGAAGGAATTGCTTTTTCGGCCCTGCCCGGCTGGCGGCGCGAGGATGCGTGAATAAAGAATACATGAGACCATGACGACGCAACCGTCCGGAATGGTCCCTGCCATGTTCTTCCTTCAGTATTCCTTAAGGTTTCTTCCCCGATAATGATCGGGCAGAGCGGCGGACGCGTTCCTAGCCTCCCCCCCAGGATGTCCGCCGCAGCAAGAGTGCTTGAAACAGCAGGCCTCGAACAATCGCCCCGGTCCGGGATATCCCGGACCGGGGCTTTTTCTGATGGTTCTCCGCATTATATCGGGAAAACGGAATCAGGGTGATGGCCGGGCCGCGGCAATCATGTAGTTGATGTCAAGGTCATTGCCGGGAACCCAACGGTCATGCATGACGTCATAGCGCATGCCCTGAAGGCGGGTGACCCTGAGCCCGCCCTGGCGGAGCAGACGGGCAAATTCGGAAGGTTTCAGGAAGTGGCGCCAGTCATGGGTGCCGGGCGGAACCCAGCGCAGAATATATTCGGCGGCGATCTTCGCCAGCGCCAGGCTCTTTATTGTCCGGTTCAGCGTGGCGCCGAGAAACAGCCCGTTCGGGGTGATCAGCGCTGCGGCGGCGTTGATGAAGGTCTGCGGGTCCGGCACATGCTCGATGATTTCCATTGCCACCACCATGTCGAAAACTTCGCCGCCGGCGGCCAGTTCCTCCACCGTAGCGTGGCGGTAATCGATTTCCAGTCCGGCCTTGCGCGCATGCAGGCGGGCGGCGGCGATGCCTTCTGCCGAGGCATCGATACCGGTGACCCGGGCGCCCAGGCGGGCCATCGGCTCGCTCAGCAGGCCGCCGCCGCAGCCGATATCGGCGATACGCAGGCCGGAAAAGGGATGCAGGCTTTTCGGATCGAGGCCAAAATGCCTTTCCGCCTGGCTGCGGATGAACTGCAGGCGGCACGGGTTGATGTGATGCAGAGGGCGGAACGGCCCCTCGGGATCCCACCATTCGGCGGCCAGCGCGCTGAAGCGGGCAACATCCGCCGCATCTATGGCACCGCCTTGTGATTGCGCCCTGGCGCTTGTTTGCGTGGTTGTGTTCATTCTGTGCTGCCTGTGACGGGGCGGACCCCTTTGCGTTGCTTCCGTAACGATTTTACCGGCCTGGCCTTCTGATAACCGGCGCAGGGTAGCCGATTGCACCGCTGGTGCAAGGGTGGCTTTTGCGCTGATGATCCGCTCAACCGCCCCTTGCGTGCCGTGGCGACTTTACGATATGTATACGCGCCTTCATCCGGCCGGCGGCGGTGCGGCATTTCCGCCGTCCTTTCGTGCCGGGTTACCGATTATGGCCGATCCGGCATTCTTGAGGAACGGAAAAAGCGGACATGACGCGACTGGTAATGAAATTCGGCGGCACCTCCGTCAGGGACAATGATCATATCCGCCGGGCGGCGGCGCGCATCAAGCGCGAGGTCGATGCGGGCAATGAGGTGGCCGTGGTGGTTTCCGCCATGGCGGGAGAAACCAAC
>CAYXDL010000332.1:0-3331 GCA_964463775.1 uncultured Hyphomicrobiales bacterium | reverse complement strand
GGCCATATCCGCATAGCCGCTGAAATCGAAGTAAAGCTGAAAGGTATAGGCCAGCGCGCCCCCCCAGGCCTCAAACAGGGTCAGTGTCGCACCGTCATGGGCGGCAAGAAAGACGCTGTTGGCTGTGGGTGCGATACCGTCAGCGATCACCACCTTCTTGAACAGGCCGATGATGAGAAAACCGATGCCGATGGTGACATTGTCGAGCCGGGGGCGGAAGCGGTCCCGCTCGGCGAATTGGGGCATCATCTCGCTGTGATGGACGATGGGTCCGGCGATAAGCTGGGGAAAGAAGGTCACGAACAGGCAGTAGGGCAGAAAGCGCCGGTCCTGAATGGCGCCATGGCGGGCATCGACGAGAAAGGCGATTTGCTGGAAGGTGAAGAAGGAGATCGCCAAAGGCAGCACGATCGGCGGCAGGTCGATCGTCATGCCTGTGACGGCGGTAATGTTTTCAGCCACGAAATTGGCGTATTTGTACCAGCCGAGGAGTCCGAGATTGAAGACAATGCCGAGTACCATCAGCCACTGCGCCTGCCGTTCGCCGCTCAGACCCTGCAGCCGGGCCGCCATGATGGTGCTGCCGATGGTGTAATTGACGCCGATGGAGGCCAGGATGATCCAGAGGAAGGAGGGATTCCACCAGCCGTAATAGAACAGCGAGGCCCCCACCAGCAGGCCAAGGGTGGCATTCAGCGGTGCATACCGGCGCAACAGAGCGAATGCGGCGAAGGTCAGCGGCAGGAAGGCAAACAGGAAAACTGGTGAATTGAACAGCATGCTACAGTCCCGTGCCTGTTCGTGACAAATCGCAAATGCGGGCCGAAAGGGCCGTATCCGGGTTACGCCGCATGAGGGCCGGGCCGTGAAGGCTGGCGGATTCTATGCTTTCTTTCCTGCAGGCGTGCCGCCGTGATAGCGCTCTTCCTCCGCGTAGTAATCCTCAAATCCGACAATGCGGCGTAAATCGGCAAAATCAAGGATATTTTCCGCATTCCGCCCCGCGGACAAATCATTCATGGCCTGATTCATGGCCCGGATCGCCGCTGAAAGCAGGGTCAGGGGATAGGCGACGAAATTGTAGCCGATTTCCTCCAGCGCCCGCGGGGTCAGTGGCGGGGTCTTCCCCCCTTCGACGATATTGGCCATGTGAATGCCCGGCGCCTCACGGGTGATGCGTTCCATTTCGGCCCGGTTTTCAGGGGCTTCGACAAACAGGATGTCGGCGCCGATGGCGGCAAAATCCCGGGCGCGCTGCAGGGCTTCATCCAGCCCCATTGTGTGGCGGGCATCGGTGCGGGCCAGGATCAGGATATCCCCTTCATCGTTTTGGCGCAGTTCATCGCGGGCATCCACGGCGGCGCGGATGCGCAGCAGGGCTTCCCCGCGTTCTACGACGTCCTTGCCTCTGGTATGGCCACAGCGCTTGGGGGCGAGCTGATCTTCGATCATGATGGCCGCGAAACCGGCGCGGGCATAGCCCCTGACCGTGCGCTTGACGTTCATGGCATTGCCGTAACCCGTATCGCCGTCACCCAGCACGGGGATGGAAACCGCTTCGCAGATGTTGCGGCCCTGATCGAGCATTTCCCCATACGAGATCAGCCCCGTATCGGGCAGAGCCAGGCGGGCGGCGGCGGTGGCGAAGCCGCTCATGAAGGTGAGGGGAAAACCCGCCTGTTCGATCAGCTTCGCCGACAAGGCATCGAAACAGCAGGGCATGGTCTTGATGCCGGGGCTGGCGAGGAGGCGACGCAGTTTTTCGGCTTTTGTCATCATCACATCCCGAAAGGAAGGAACAGAACCAGATCCGGCAGCAGATAGGCGGTCAGGACCGTGAACAGCATCATCAGAATAAACGGCCAGACGCCGGCGGCAACCTCCTGCATACGGGCCTTGCCGACAGCCTGGATGACATAGAGATTCAGCCCCACCGGCGGCGTGATCAGGGCACATTCGATCATGATGACGAAAAAGATGCCGAACCAGATCGGATCGATGCCAAGCGGCATCAGCGACGGCGCCAGCACCGGCACCATGATCAGCAGCATCGACAGGGCCTCCAGAAACAGTCCCATCACAATCAGCACACCGGCGACCATGAGGATGAACAGCCAGGCTTCGCTGAAGTTTCCGGCAATGAAGACCGAAATGTCATGAGGAATGCGGTACAGGGTGATGGCCTTGCCGAATACCTTGGCCCCGGCAACGATCAGCAGAATGGTGACCGTTGTGACCATGGAATCGTGCACGGCCTCCTTCAGCATTGCCCAGGTCAGGGTGCGCAATATCACCCCGGTGATGATCAGCGAGGCGGCGAAGCCGATGGCGGCGGCTTCGGTCGGGGTGAAGGCGCCTGCGTAAATACCGGCGATGATCAGTACCGCCAGCGCCAGTGTCGGTAAGGCGCGGATGGCGCTGTCGCGCCGTTGTTGCCAGGTTGCGGGCGGGGAATCCTCGAACCTGTCGCTGAAACGGGCATAGAGCATCGAATAGCCGACGAAGAGAACGATCAGCATCAGCCCGGGGCCGATACCGGCAAGGAACAGGGCGATGACCGATTCCTCGGTAACGAAACCATAGACGATCATCGGGATCGACGGCGGGATCAGAATGCCCAGCGTGCCGCCGGCGGCCAGCAGGCCGAGAACGAAACGGCGCGGATAACCGCGCGCGGTCATTTCCGGAATGGCGACGGTGCCGATGGTGGCGGCGGTGGCCACCGAACTGCCGGAAATGGCGGCGAATATGCCGCAGGAGAAGATCGTTGCCACCGCCAGCCCGCCGGGCCAGTGGCCGACCCAGGCATGCACGGCATTGAACAGATCCTTTCCGACGCCGCCCTTGAGCAGGATGTTCGACATCAGCAGAAACAGCGGCACGGCCAGCAGCACGAAACTGTCGATGGCCCCCAGCAGCCCCTGGGGCACGATCAGCGGGGAAAACCCGCCGATCATCAGCATGGTCAGCCCCAGCCCCGCCAGGGTGAAGGCCACCGGCATGCCGATCAGCAGCAGGGTGAACAGGGCTGTCAGAACGATAATGCTGGTCATGGCTCAGCCCTCCCCGTGATCGTCGTCGATCAGCGCATCGCCGCGCAGGGTGCGGATCACTTCGGCAATCGTCTGCAGCATCAGCATAAGAAAGCCGACAGGAATCACTGCTTCCGACCACCAGTTGGGGATATTCAGCATGGTGCCGGTGGAGCGGCCGCGCATGAAACTGTCGAGCGCGATATCATAACCATAATAGATGACGGAAACGGTCAGCGCCGCGATCAGCAGCAGGGATATGGCTTCGCAGCCGCGGCGCACGGGCGGCGGCATGAAGG
>CAYXDL010000331.1:0-3346 GCA_964463775.1 uncultured Hyphomicrobiales bacterium | reverse complement strand
CGTTTTCACGGATGATATCGAAAAAATCGAAAAAGACCGGTGGCTGAACGATGATGCCCTCCCCCGGTTTCGTGAACAGGGAGGCGGCAATGGCAAGACTGTTGAGCACATTCGGCGCGCGCAATATATGGGCGCGGTCAATAGCCCAGCCATGGCGCGTTTCAAACCAGGCGGAGAGCGCATCGAACAGACCCTCCGGGACGGCCTCATAGCCGAAAACGCCGTGTTTCAGGCGTTTTTCCATCGCGGCCAGCACCGGCGGGGGTGCCCTGAAATCCATATCGGCCACACCGGCAGGAAACAGGTCATGGCCATCCGCACCCAGCACCATGGGATGCACCTTCAGCGCCGGCACCTCGCGGCGGTTTATGTCGGCATCGAAGTCAAATTCAGGTTGGCTCATGGGCCTTTCCGCTCTCCGCCTGCTGAGGATTCACAGGCGCTTATCCCCGCCCGTGCCTGTGATGCACATGTCTCTGAACAGATGCATATGGGGCTTTCCGTCGGATGTCCGCTCGCGCGATTTACCCTCCGGGCCGATAACCGCGCTGATACGTTTGCGGAAATTGGAGAAGCTGTCAAACCTTACCACATCCACTGCCTCATCCAGATCCAGCACCATCCGGAACCAACCCGGGCGCAACCTTGTCACGGCAATGATGGTGGCCTCGAAAGGTTGAGAAAGATAGACCCCGCTGACCCGCCCGCCAGGGAGCCAGCGGGCGGGCGGATCGTTGCCAATGGCCGCATGCAAAGTATTCCAGTCCCGGTAACCCAATTGCCGGGCAATGATTTCCAGTGCATTGCCATGGCTGATCTCCGCACCCCGGCGGGCAAGCTCCTGGCGTATGCGTCTGGCCTGCTGTTTCACTTCAGGTAATGTCGGAAGATGGGGGTTCATGGCCGGACCTCCGCCGAGAGGGGATGATACAGGCCCCAGCGCAGCCGTCCCTGCCCCGCGGTGACATACAGAACCGAAACGCTCAGGAGAAGAAGCAACCCTTCGGCAGCGGGGCCGGCGATCCAGATTCCCTTCTCGCCGATCAGCTGCGGCAGAATGAGGGTCATCGGCAGAGCGAACAGATAGGGCTTGGCAAGCCCGAGAAGAGCAGCCCGCCCCGCATCGCCTATTGCCTGGAAATATGCGCCCAGCATCATCAAAGGGCCGGCAAGAATGAACAGGGAAACGATGACGGGCAGAATGCGTGCGACTTCAGCCCCCACCGCCGGATCCCCGACAAAAAGGGATCCGATGTGATCCGCGTGGCTGATCAGAAAAAACTGCGCCACCGCACAATAGCCCAGGGCCGCAAGCAAGGCAAAGTTCAGGCTGTGATTCGTTCTGTGCCACTGGCCCGCGCCATAATTATTGCCGACGATTGACTGCATGGCATAGGACAATCCCAGAAGGGGCAGAAAGGTGAAGGTCATCACCCGGGTAACGATGCCATATGCGGAAACCGTATCCGCATAGCCCGCCTTGGCGGCCATCTGTATGGCGGCAATAATTGCCGCAGAGCCAAGCGCAATCCCCATAAAGCCAAGGCTTTGCGGCGCGCCCAGAGCCACAATACGCCACCAACCATGATCGAGCCGGTGACGAAGAAGCAGGGAGAGATGCAAATGGGTCCGTCCCCGCCATCTGAAGCAACAAATGATCGCAAGGGCCAGTGCCTGGGCCAGAACCGTGCCATAGGCCGAACCGGCGACCCCCATGCCGAAGGGAACGATCAGGATATAGTTGAAACCGATATTGGCCAGAGAGACCAGCAGGCTCATGACAGCCATGAATCCCGTTTTGCCTTCACTGCGCAAGGCGTCCGAGTGGAGCGAGAGGGCGAAGATCAGCGGCGAGGACAAAACCATAATCCGCAGATAGACAGACCCCATCGCGGCCAGCTCCGCAGCACCACCGGCGGCAAGGACAGTGGCCCAACGGCCAAACAGAAAAAACAGCAGAATCAGAACCATCCCGGCAAAAAGCGCCAGACCATGCGCGCCTGCAAAAACCGCCCGGGCCTCATCCCGGCGCCCGGCGCCGAGATGGCGCGCCAGAAGGCTGGACATGCCGCCTGCAACCAAGGTTGAAAGCGAGACGATCATCATATACAGCGGAAACATCAGCGTAACCGATGCCAGCGCGTCCGGGCCGACAAAATGGCCCAGAAACAAGGCATCGACGATGGCCAGCAACCCGCTCATCCCCATCACGAAAATGACGGGGAGCGCGGTTTTGGCATAGATGACCGCAATCCGCCCTACAAGAAAGCCGTTTCCTGAAAGCGTATCCGTGTTTTCCGGGGTGTCATAGGACATGTCCCGATACTCCTCAGTTCCTGATCGCGCAATGCGGAAAAATTCCGGGGAACGGATACCTGCGTTACCATCCGGCGCGATCATGCGTGGAGGATTATCAAGACAACTTCATGCGGAACTTCACCATGGTAAGAAACCGGCAGGTGGCGGGCGTCCGCAGCCCTGGAAGCAAACTAACGGGGCCGACTGAGCCGGTCAAGTCTTAACCATATCCAGATTTTTGCCGGATTCACCGGCTATTGGCGATACAGGAAAAATGATCTCCACCGCGGGTTTATCCCCCAATCCCGCTTGTGCCGGCGGCCGCCATGGCGCACACTCCGTATCCGCTGTGAGCGGATCAGACGGAAAGGCAGTTATGGTCAGCATTCTCACCTTCGGCCCGTCGCTCGACGTGACTTATGAAGTTGATACCCTTCGTCCCGATACCAAGGAGCACGCCCGTTTCACCTGCTATCATGCCGGGGGAAACGGCATCAACGTTCACCGGGGGCTGAAACGGCTTGGCATCGGTGCGGAAAATTACTGCGCGCTCGCCGGCGAGATCGGCAACATGGTCAGACGCATCGCCGAAAACGAGGTCGGGCGCCTCAATGCCTTCCCCGCCGAGGGGGAGACCCGCATCAGCAGCACCATTCTTCTGCCCGGCGATGACAAATGCCCGGGACCGAAATGCCAGTATGAGGTGATCGGCACCGGCGCCGGGCTGAAGCCGGAAACACTGGCCGGGATGACGGCGGCTTACCTGAAAGGCTGCAGGGAAGGCGGAATCGCGGTGCTGACCGGATCGGTCCCTGCCGGGGTGCCGGATACGGTCTATGCGGATATGATCCGCCTGATGCGCGAAAAGGGAACCCGTGCCATTGTCGATGCCCGCGGGCCGCTGCTGCAAAAGGCGCTGGAGGAACGCCCCTGCCTGATCAAGCCCAACCGCCATGAACTGGAAATGCTCTGCGGCCGTCCCCTGCCCCGCCTTGCGGATATATTAAGCGAAACGCGTACCCTGCAGCGGCGTGGTATAGATTATATC
>CAYXDL010000330.1:0-3374 GCA_964463775.1 uncultured Hyphomicrobiales bacterium | reverse complement strand
TAGGGTGAAGCCCACCAGGTAATCCAGCGCCCGGCGCGCCTGCTGGGCGTTGACCAGATCCATGTCGATATCGCGCGGATGGGCAATGCCCTCCTGCACGGCGCGTTTGGTGATTTCGTTGAAGACGACGCGTTTGACATCGACACCTTTAAGAACACGCCGGGCATTCAGCGCTTCCAGCACATGCCAGGAGATGGCCTCGCCCTCGCGGTCGGGGTCGGTGGCCAGATACAGGGTATCGGCACCCTTGACGGCTTCGGCGATCTCGCGCACATGCTTGGCCGATTTCGGATCGATTTCGTAGGTCATGGCGAAATCCTCCTCGGGGCGGACGGAGCCGTCCTTCGAGGGGAGGTCGCGCACATGGCCATAGGATGCGAGAACCGTAAAATCGTCGCCAAGATATTTGTTGATGGTCTTGGCCTTGGCCGGAGATTCGACGACGACGACGTTCATTCGCCCTGATCCTTCCTGTTGGTTACAATCGGCGCAGCTGCCACCATGCCACGATATATGGGGCCGGCCTCATACGGGCATGGGGGTGCATGAGCATGATGCACCGGCGCCTCCGAAGCCGCCGGCGGTCGGACCCCTTAGCACAGTTCTGCCTTTCTGCAAATATTTCCCCGCAGCATCCATAACCGGCAACGGTGTCATTTTTCGGACCACCACGCCGGCA
This sequence comes from uncultured Hyphomicrobiales bacterium, assembly GCA_964463775.1. GTDB lineage: Bacteria > Pseudomonadota > Alphaproteobacteria > Minwuiales > Minwuiaceae > JALXAG01. Next base: position 2,695 of record CAYXDL010000330.1, on the reverse strand, counting down.
CAAGGCCTTGCACAGAGCGAAAAGGGGCGGTTTTCAGGCCTGCCGCCGCTCTGTAACGGGGGGCTGGGCCTCTTCCTCCGGGCACAGGCATATCCGGTCCCCGGGCAGGCGCTCGATCCGCCCGGCAAGTTCCAGCTCCAGCAGAATGACGGAAAGCGCGGCGGGGCTGATGGCGGCGATTTCGATCAGATCGTTCATCTGTATCGGGGTCGGGCTGAGCAGGCCGTGGATGCGTTCGCGCGTTTCCTCGCCGATATCTGCCGGTACCGGGGCTGCCCGTCCCCAGCGCAGCAGCGGCAATTCATCCTGCCCAGACCGGTCAGCGGGGCGAGATTGTCCAGAACATCGGCAGCGGTTTCGACCAGAATGGCCCCTTCGCGCAGCAGCAGATTGGTGCCACGTGCCCGAGGATCCAGTGGAGAGCCGGGCACGGCGAAAACATCGCGCCCCTGTTCCAGGGCCAGGCGCGCCGTGATCAGAGATCCGGATTTCGCCGCGGCCTCGACGACGACGATACCCCGGCTCAGCCCGGCGATCAGGCGGTTACGGCGGGGAAAATGCCGGGCGGATGGCCGGGTGGCGAACGGGGCTTCAGTGATCAGCAACCCGTTTTCGGCGATTTGCCGGTGCAGTTCGGCGTGTTCGCGCGGATAGACAATGTCAATTCCGCCGGCAATGACGGCAATGGTACCCTGAACCATCGCCGCCTTGTGAGCGGCGCCGTCGATGCCGCGCGCCAGGCCGGAGACGATGACATAACCCGCTGCGCCGATGTCGCGGGGCAGTTGTGCCGCCATGCGCTGCCCCGCGGCGGAAGCGTTGCGCGCACCGACGATGGCGACGGCGGGGCGGGAGAGCAGATGCGCATGGCCTTTCACCGTGATGACCGGCGGGGGATCGTGAATATTGGACAGAATGGCCGGATAGTCATCCTCACACATGAAGATCATGCGCGCCCCGGCTTTCTCCACCTGGGCGATTTCCCGCTTTGCCCGTTCCGGTGAACAGATGCCGAGCGGCCGGCTGCGCCCGCCTCTGCGCGCCAGTTTCGGCAGTTGGTCAAGCGCTGCCTTTGCCGATCCGAACTGATTGATCAGGCGGCGGAATGTTGCGGGGCCTATATTCTCGCTGCGGATCAGGCGCAGCCAGGCAAGGCGTTCGCGTTCATCGAAATCATTCATGCTACCGTCTCCCCCACAGAAGGGTGAGGATGACGGCAATCCGCCTTTCAGTCAAGCGATTGGTATATTACTTTCGGCCCTTCTTGCCGCCGATACGCGGTTCCTCTCCCCGGAGCAGGCGCAGGATATTGGCCCGGTGCTTGAAGAAGATGAACAGGGCCATCACCGCCGCGACCTCGGCGAACTGATAATCCCGCAGCCACCATGCGGCAAAAGGAGAGGCGAGCGCCGCCACCAGTGCCGCCAGGGAGGAGATGCGGAAAATCACGGCAACGGCCAGCCAGGTGGCACAGGCGATCAGCCCGACCGGCCAGGCCAGGGCCAGCTGCACGCCAAGGAAGGAGGCCACGCCCTTGCCACCTCTGAATTTCAGCCAGAGCGGAAAGAGATGGCCGAGAAAGGCGGCCAGACCGACCACAATACCCATATCGCGCCCCAGCCACAGATTGGTGGCCAGTGCCGGCACTGCCGCCTTGCCCCCATCGAGCAGTAGGGTGGCCAGGGCCAGCCCCTTTCGGCCGGTGCGCAGTACGTTTGTGGCGCCGATATTGCCTGAGCCGATGGTGCGGATATCACCAAGCCCGGCAAGGCGTGTCAGCAGCAGTCCGAAGGGGATGGAACCGGTCAGATAGCCCGCCAGCGCCCCGAGGAGAAAGGGCCACTGATATTCAAGACCGCCCATCGGGGAAGGCATCAGGACGGTTCCCCGAAGACCCGGCGCCCGCCGACCCAGGTGGCGCGGACGCGGCCCTGCATCGGGCGCTTGTCAAAGGGGGTGTTCTTGCATTTGGCATTCATCTTGGCGGCATCCACGATCCAGGGGGCATCGGCATCGAAAAGGATCATATCCGCAACCGCGCCTCTGGCCAAATGCCCGGTATCGAGGCCGAACAGCCGGGCGGGATTGCAGGTCATGGCCGCGATCAGCCGGCTCAGGGGCAGTTCGCCGCCATGATACAGCTGCAGCCCGGCGGCCAGAAGGGTTTCAAGGCCGATGATGCCGCTGGCGGCCTGGGCGAAGGGCAGGCGTTTGCTTTCAACATCCTGCGGCCGGTGGGCGGAGGTGATGATATCGATGGTGCCGTCCTTCAGCGCCTCGACAATGGCAAGGCGGTCCTCTTCGGCCCGCAGCGGCGGGGAGACCTTGGCGAAACTGCGGTATTCGGTCACTTCCAGTTCATTGAGGGCGAAATATTGCGGCGCGGTTCCGGCACTGACCTTCAGCCCCTTGTCCCTGGCCCGGGCTAGGGCGGCTGCCGCATCGCCGGTTGAGATCAGCGCGGCATGGTACAGCCCGCCTGTCAGCTCCGCCAGCCGCAGGTCGCGTTCCAGCATGATGGTTTCGGCGGCATTGGGAATGCCGGCAAGACCAAGACGGGTGGACAATTCACCTTCATTCATGACGCCGGTGGCCAGTTCCGGTACCTCGACATGGTGCAGCAACGGCAGCGAGAACACCGCGGCATAGGAAAGAATCCGCCGCATCAGCAGGGCATTGGCGATCGGGCTGTAGG
>CAYXDL010000329.1:0-3376 GCA_964463775.1 uncultured Hyphomicrobiales bacterium | reverse complement strand
CCAGCCCAGCAATGTCGGTGTGTCGAACAGGCCCCCGCTGCCGATATCGTGACTCTGGCGGTCGAGGAAGGCGCTGTCCGGTCTGTGGCATCCGGCACAGCGGTTGGCGAAGATTTCCGCACCTTTGTTCCCTGCGGCATCGGCATCGGGGGCAGGGGGCAGATCCAGATCCTGCTGATAGGCAACCAGGGCATCGAGGATCAGCGGATCCGTGTTCAGTGCCGAAAATTCGCGGTTCAGGGCGTGGGTGGTGAAATCACGCAGGCTGGCGAAACGCCCATCGCGGCCGTAAGGGGCGCTGAAGGCTGCCCCCGTCACGGCGGGGATGTTGACCGGGTTGAAAAGATGATCCCCGATACCGTCGCCGAACAGGGTGTTGGTGACGTCGATATTTCCCGGCCTGTCGGACAGACCCGGGATGAAGAAACGCGTGTTCACCTCGCCTGCGGGGTGACACGAATCACAGGACAACCCGGCCCGCGCGGCACGGCCGCCGAGGGTCAGCGGGGAACGGAAGGCAAGGCGCCCCAGTTCTATCAGCCAGGAGCGCTGGCCCCCGGCGGTGATGATGCGCGAACGCTCCGGCGGGCGGTTGATGAACAGATCGCCGGTTTCGGCCCCTTCCGGCAGCCATTGCCCCGGGGCCGGGTTTATCGGCGGCTGTGGTGTTTCAGCACCGGCGGAGGGCGCAGAGAGCGGCCATATGCCAAGAAGGCCTGCCAGGAACCCTGCCCGAATCCGCCGGCGCATGGGTCAGGCCGCTGTGCCGCCGACGGTCAGCCCGTCGACACGCAGGGTCGGCTGGCCGACGCCGACAGGCACCCCCTGGCCGTTCTTGCCGCAGGTGCCGATGCCGGGATCAAGGGCCATGTCATTACCGATCATCGATACCTTCTTCAGAACTTCCGCTCCGGCCCCGATCAGGGTGGCCCCTTTCAGCGGTGCCGTTACCTTGCCGTTCTCGATACGGTAGGCCTCGGTGCAGGAAAAGACGAACTTGCCCGATGTGATGTCGACCTGCCCGCCGCCGAAATTGACCGCATAGATGCCGTCCTTGACGGAGGCGATGATTTCACCCGGTTCATGATCGCCGCCCAGCATATAAGTATTGGTCATGCGTGGCATCGGCATATGGGCGAAGTCCTGCCTGCGGCCGTTGCCGGTGGATTTCTGCCCCATCAGCCGGGCATTCAGGCGGTCCTGCATGTAACCGGTGAGGACGCCGTCCTCGATCAGGACGGTTTTCTGCGAAGGTGTGCCTTCATCGTCGATGCTCAGCGATCCGCGGCGCTCGGGCAGGGTGCCGTCATCAATGACGGTGACACCGGGCGCGGCGACGCGTTCACCCATCAGACCGGAAAAGACGGAGGATTGCTTGCGGTTGAAATCCCCCTCCAGACCGTGGCCGATGGCCTCGTGCAGCAGGATGCCGGGCCAGCCGGGGCCGAGGACGACCGTCATTTCCCCGGCCGGCGCCGGGCGGGAATCGAGATTGACCAGGGCCTGGCGCAAGGCCTCACGAATCTGCGCCTGCCAGTGCTCGGGCTGCATGTAAACGTCATAGCCGGTCCGTCCGCCGACACCGTGAGAGCCGGTTTCCTGTCGTTCTCCCTCCCCGACGACCACAGAGACATTGAGGCGGACCAGCGGGCGGATATCGTCAAGCACCCGGCCATCGGCACGGATGATTTTCACCGCCTGCCACGATCCGGCAATAGAGCAGGTGACCTGACGGACACGGGGATCGAGGGAGCGGGCATAGGCATCCATCTCCTGCAGCAGCCTGACCTTGTCTTCGAACGGCGTGCCGTTGATCGGGTTGTCGGGGGCATATAACGCCCGGTTGGTGCCTGAGGGTGGCAGGGCGAGGCTGCCTTCGTGCCCGGCAAAGACGGCACGGACGGTGCCGGCGGCACGGCGGATCGATTCCTCGCTCAGATCGGTGGCATGAGCATAACCGGTCGATTCGCTGCTGACCGCGCGCAGGCCGAAACCCTGCCCCGTATCGAAATTGGCGCTGCGCAGGCGCCCGTCATCGAACAGCAGGCTTTCCGACTGGGCGTATTCGAGAAAAAGCTCGCCGTCATCGGCACCATGAAGCGCTTCCTTTACGGCATTTTCAGTGCGGCTCCGGTCCATGCCGGTGCGGGTGAAGAAAAGATCGTCGGTGCTGTCGGTCATGAATAGGCGGTTCCTCAACAAAGATGGAAAACATGCGCATGGGCCGGGACGCATCCGGCCATCCTGCACATGATTGCATCAGATCAGGATAAAGCATAGCCCGCGGGTCGTCAGCTTTATTGCCCGGCAGGGTGTCTGTAGGGCTGTTCGGGAAAACCGCTACTGATAATCGATCCTGACTGCATCACCACGATAAGGTGTGGTGCTGTTAAAAATGCCCGTGATCCTTGGTAATGCACAAAATATTTGCGTATATGGATGCGGGTTGTGCTTGCGTCAAGGCGGCTTGATCTGTATTTCTGGCTTAATCCGGTTTTTCATGCCGTTAAAACAGATAATGATAATGAATTCGCAGGGCTGAAAGGGCCTGCGGATTCGGGTAAGGCGGGGGGTGCTCGGGAGCCATCAAAGCGTATGTGGCATCTGCGACGGGCAGCCCCGGGGATCAGAACGAGGGGCGGAAAGAGTGATGCTGTTCTCGAAAGTAAAGTCCATGGCGGCAATGTCGGTGGCGATGCTGCTGGCGGGCGCGTCTTCAGCTTATGCCGAGGTGCAGGGCTATGCCGAGCCTTGGCAGATTCTGCAGCAGAAACCGGCAACATCGGTGATGGAGATGCTGCGCGGCATGCATGACAATCTGCTGCTGCCGATCATCATCGGCATCGTCCTGCTGGTGCTGATACTGATGGTCATCGTTGCCGTGCGTTTCAATGCCAAGGCAAATCCGACACCGTCGAAGACGTCGCACAATACCCTGATCGAGGTGATCTGGACCGTGGTGCCGATCATGATTCTGGTGGTGATCGCCATTCCCTCCTTCCGCCTGCTGTATTTCGAAGACAAGGCGGTCGATGCGGACATGACCATCAAGGCGATCGGCAATCAGTGGTACTGGACTTATGAATATCCGGATTACGACGATCTCAGCTTCGATGCCGTGATGGTGCCTGATAACGAGCTCAAGGACGGGCAGCTGCGCCTGCTGACCACGGATAACGCCGTGGTGCTGCCGGTTGGCGTCAAGGTGCGGTTGCTGACGACTGCCTCCGATGTGATCCATTCCTGGGCCATTCCGGCATTTGGTGTCAAGCTGGATGCGGTGCCGGGGCGGATCAACGAGACCTGGTTCCCGACCGATACGGAAGGCACGTTCTACGGCCAGTGTTCGGAGCTGTGCGGCAAGGATCACGGCTTC
>CAYXDL010000328.1:0-3380 GCA_964463775.1 uncultured Hyphomicrobiales bacterium | reverse complement strand
CAACGGGGCGGTTATTTCAAACGGCGACAAGCGCGCCAGCCTGGTCGTCCAGAACAAGGTCACCTTGCTGCGGGAGAAGGATATCCTGCAGCAGAAGGATGCTAACACGCCTGCCAAGCGGATCTATTTTGCAGTGATGATGCTTTATCTGGATGAGGCAGGGCGCCGGGATTATTATGATGAATTCGTGCTGCGCATGTCCGAATACATGTCGGCGATAAAAAACCCCGATCAGATCACCGTCTGTCTGGCCGTTAGTCAATTGGTAATGGATCAGGCTTATTATAAGGCTCTGATGCATACCAAAAAGCTGTTGCAGTACGAGGCGGAGAGGCTTGCCGATGGGTCTTCAGGCGTATCAGAAAACACAGAAGACGGTTGAGAGTGCGAAGAACACCGAATACCGATTGTTTGCACAGGTGACGCGCGCCCTGATGGAGGCCAGCGAACTGGAAAAGACCGATCCGAAGGTCATCGACGCCCTTTCCTGGAACCGGAAGCTTTGGAATACCCTGGCACGGGACTGCGCCATGGATGAGAACCGCCTGCCTGATGAGGTGCGCGCCGGGATCATTTCGCTGAGCATCTGGGTGAACAAGCATTCCAGCGAGGTGATGCGCGAGGGCGGTGATATCGCGGACCTGATAGAAATCAACCGCAGCATCATGGAAGGGCTTGCCGCCAGCCCGGCCGCTTCCTGAAAAGCCGTCCCGAAGCGAAAAGAAACATTCTGAGGATTTCAGCGGGCCGTGGCCCGCTTTTTTGTGCCGTCCTGCCGGCGGTGGCGTTTTCCTTTCATACATGGGCAATTTTTACCCGGCAAAAATTTCCCCCCGGCCAGATCTGCCCGGCAATTTTTGCCTGTTGCGGCGTTTCCCGAAGGGATGGAAAGGCTTTTTCATCGCCTGTTATTAACCATGAATGCACATGAAGGGACGCCATCGGGCGGGAAAGCGGAAATCCGCATGGCCGTAATGGTTAACTGGCATTGGCGTTGCACAGGGAAGGGCAGGCAAAAGGCCTGCGCTGCGCAAAATGCGCGGTAATCGTAGAAACGATATTTCTCAGAAGGAGAAACCCCGATGGCAGCTAATTCCATCCTTACGAACAATAGTGCTTTTATCGCCCTGCAGAATCTGAACGCGACCAACCGTGAGTTGAACGAGGTTCAGAGCCGCGTCAATACCGGCAAAAAGGTTGCGGGCCCGAAAGACAACGGCGCTATTTTCGCAATTGCCCAGAACATGAGAAGCAAGGTGAATGGCCTGGCCCAGGTGCAGACCAACCTGTCCAATGCCATTTCGGCCGTGGATGTGGCGGTTTCCGCCGGTCAGTCCGTGTCCGATCTGCTCAATCTCATGAAAGAGAAGGCGGTCCTGGCCGAAGGTGGCGGTCTCGATACCGCGGCGCGCAATTCCCTGAACGAGGACTTCAAGGCGCTGCGTGATCAGATCACCAACGTGGTCGACAATGCCGAATTCAACGGCACCAATCTGGTGAAGGGCGGCAGTGCCCTGGAGGCATTGGCCAATGACAAGGGCAACAAGATTACCGTTTCGTCGGTGGATCTGACCGTGTCGACCCTGGGTATCAGTTCCTCGACGATCACCACCTCCGCGAACGCGGCCACGGCCCGTGCCGCGATCGAAACGGCGATCAAGACGGTCAACAACCAGGTGGCCAAGCTGGGTACGGCGGCCAAGAAGCTGGATGTCCACAATGTATTCGTGGGGCAGCTCATGGATTCGCTCAATGCCGGTATCGGCAACCTGGTCGATGCGGATCTGGCCAAGGAAAGCGCCCGGTTGCAGTCGTTGCAGATACGTCAGCAGCTCGGTATCCAGGCGCTCGGCATCGCCAATTCGGCGCCGCAGAACCTGCTGGGTCTGTTCCGTTAAGGACTGTGGGGATGGCGCTTTCGCGCCATCCCTCTTTCTCCGTTTTCCCCGCTCATCGCCCGTTCAGGACGCATGAGGTCAGCCGGGAAAGGAGGGTGAGACGATGGAAATATCGAATGGAATCAATACTGCCGCCATTGCGCTGAGGACTGAAGCCACAAAAGCGCCGGAAAATACGCCGGAGGCACGGGTGCAGAACCCGCCCCGCGATCAAAATGCCACGCCGCTTCGCAACGAAGACAATGGCCGCAATGGGGGCAAAACCGTCAGGGGAACCGACGAGGCCCTGAAAAAGGCGGAAGCCTTGCTGGACAAGGCCTTCAAGGCCAAGCTGCCGGACAATGCCAAGCTGTCGATCGAGATTGATGATGACACCGGCAAGGTTGTCTACAAATCGATCGATCGTGAAACCGGCGAAACGATCAAGCAGTATCCGCCAAAGGCGGTGCTGGAGCAGCTTGCCTATTACCGGGAAATCGCAGGCGTTTCCGTGGACAAGGAAGCCTGACCGGCTGTCATCTGCCCGCGGGTGGCGGCCCGCCATTGCAATTTTTTCACCCTGTTGCCCCAAGGATGCGGGAAACGGGGCGTTCGTGATTCATGCCTGCCGTTTTCATTGCCCGGCCACTGAACTTATAGCCATCCGGAAGCCGAGCTCTTGGCCTGAAGCGCCACGCTGCGGGGTTCAGCAGCCGGTTGCCGTGTGGAGGGGGGCTATGATGCAACGCTGCGGCCGGTTGCAGCGGGCGGTATGAACAGATGCCGGTAACCGAACCGCCGTTGGCCATTGGCCAGATTGCAAAGATGTTGGCGCAGCCCGGTATCCGGCAGTTTTTCCATCACCGCTGCATCCGGCATCTTCAGGTGTTTTGCATCCGAAACCGTCATCCCGCCATGTCTGGTATTCTGGTTTCAGAACCTGTTTCCCTTATCCCATGACTGAGGCACGGATCAGCCGTCTTCGACCGTTTGGTGCTCGGTCAGAACGGCGGTGATCTGCTCTTTTCGCAAATCTCCTGCGCTTTATTTCCCGTTTTCTTTCTTGGGTCGGGCGCTGATCCTGAGCGGAGGAAAAATTCCGTAGCAGGTCATTATATCGTCAATGATTCTCTCCGCCCCAACGAAAAGGCCCGCCGGGGATGCCGGCGGGCCTTGGTTTGGGATACCGTATCCGGGATGATCAGACGCTGTAATACATGTCGAATTCGACCGGATGGGGCGTGTGCTCGAAGCGGTAGACCTCTTCCCATTTCAGTTCCAGATAACCGTCGATGGCATCGTCATTGAAGACATCGCCCTTCTTCAGGAACTCGCGGTCCGCATCCAGCGCTTCAAGCGCTTCACGCAGCGAATGGGCGACGGTCGGCACTTCCTTCAGTTCCTCCGGCGGCAGATCGTAGAGGTTCTTGTCCATCGGATCGCCGGGGTGGATCTTGTTCTGGATACCGTCCAGGCCGGCCATCAGCATGGCGGCGAAGGCCA
>CAYXDL010000327.1:0-3390 GCA_964463775.1 uncultured Hyphomicrobiales bacterium | reverse complement strand
GTTTGCGGTCTTCCTCCTCCAGCACCACATGGGTGCCGACGATCTGGGCGATCACCCCGCCACGGTCGATATCACCGACCAGCACCACCGGCAGATCGGCGGCGGCGGCAAAGCCCATATTGGCGATATCGCATCCGCGCAGATTGATTTCCGCCGGGCTTCCCGCCCCCTCGACCAGCACGATATCGGCCTCCGCCGCCAGGCGGCCATAGGCCGCCAGCGCCTCATCCAGCAATGCCCGTTTGTAATGGTGATATTCCCGGGCGGAAAAATTGCCGCGCACCCGCCCGGATACGACAAGCTGGCTTTGGCGCTGGCCCTGTGGCTTCAGCAGCACCGGATTCATGTCCACATGGGCCACCACGCCGCAGGCGCGCGCCTGAAGGGCCTGGGCGCGGCCTATTTCGCCACCAAGGGCCACCGCGGCATTGTTCGACATGTTCTGTGGCTTGAACGGGCGTACCCGCAGACCGCGCCGATGCAGGGCACGACACAGCCCGGCCACCAGCAGGCTCTTGCCCACATCCGAGCCCGTGCCCTGAAACATCAGCGCCGCCGTCATCAGAATTCAATCCCTTTCTGCGCCTTCACACCAGCGCGGAAGGGATGTTTGATCTGCGTCATCTCGGTGACCAGATCGGCGGCCTCGATCAGACGATCCTTCGCATTGCGCCCGGTCACCACTACATGCAGATCGCGCGGACGGCCTTCGAGGAAGGAAACCACCTCTTCCAGATCCAGATGCTCGTAACGCAGCACAATGTTCAGTTCATCCAGAATGACCATGTCATAGGCCGGATCATCGCCCCTGCAGGCATCGATCATCTCCTTCGACGCTTCCCAGGCGCGTTTGGCTGCGGCGATGTCGCGGGCGCGGTCCTGGGTTTCCCAGGTGAAGCCCTCGCCCATGGTGCGGATCGTCACCTGATCGGGGAAACGTTCGAGCACCACCCGCTCGCCGGTTTCCCACTTGCCCTTGACAAACTGCACGATACCGACGCGCATGCCGTTGCCGATGGCCCGCGCCGCCAGGCCGAAAGCGGCCGTGGACTTGCCCTTGCCCTTGCCCGTATGGACAATCAGCAGCCCCTTTTCGATGGTTTTGGTGGCCAGGATCTTGTCGCGTGCCGCCTTCTTCTTGCGCGCCTTTTCATTGGCGCGGGCGAAGGCATCCTCCTCATTGGTGCCGGTTTCGCTCATGATCTCTCTCCCCTGATTTCAGCAATGACAGCCCGCGCATGATTGAGCCGTGGCCGCCACAGGCCACGTTCCAGCGCCTCGTTGAATTTATCCGCCATTTCCCGGCGGGCATCCGGGTTGTGCTCGCGCAGGAAGGCATCGACCGCCTCATCGCCCAGATAGGCATCGAACAGCAGATCGAAATGGTGATCCTCCACCACCCGGGCGGTGGCGGCAAAAGCAAACAGGTAATCCACCGTCGCCGCCATTTCGAAAGCCCCCTTGTAACCGTGGCGCATGGCGGAACGGATCCATTTCGGGTTGGCGGCACGGGCGCGGACGATACGTGCCACCTCTTCGCGCAGGGTGCCGATGCGCGGCCTCTCAGGGCGGGAATGGTCATTGTGATAGACGGCCGGCTGGCGCCCTGAAAGATGGCGCACCGCCACGGTCATACCGCCCTCGAACTGATAATAATCATCGGAATCGAGAATATCGTGCTCGCGGTTGTCCTGGTTCTGCACCACCGCCTCCGCCTGGCCGAGGCAGCGGGAAAACTGCGCATGCGCGGCCAGCCCTTCCTGACCGCCGCCATAGGCGTAGCCGCCCCAGGAAAGATAGACATCCGCCAGATCGGCATCGTCCTTCCAGCCGCCCTCATCGATCATCGCCTGCAGACCCGCCCCGTATGCTCCGGGTCTGGAGCCGAACACCCGGCTGCCGGCCAGTCGTTCGGCCAGCGCCATATCCATGCCCGAGGACTTAAGCTCATCCGCTTCGCGGCGGATGCGCGCGGCGATGGGGTTGATCTCTTCTGGCTCATCCAGCCGGGCAATCGCGCGCACGGCACTGTCGAACAAATCGATCTGCGCCGGAAAGGCATCACGGAAAAACCCCGAGATGCGCAGGGTCACATCGATGCGCGGACGGCCGAGGATATCGGTCGGCAGGATTTCGAAACCGTTCACCCGCCCCGACCCCTCATCCCATTGCGGCCTGGCCCCGATCAGGGCCAGGGCCTGCGCAATATCGTCGCCGCCGGTGCGCATATTCGCCGTACCCCAGGCGGACAGCGCCAGGGCGCGCGGCCATTCGCCATGTTCCTGACGATGGCGTTCCAGCAGCAGAGAGGCGCTTTTCCAGCCCAGTGCCCAGGCCGCCGGGGTCGGCACGGTACGGCTGTCGACGGAATAGAAGTTTCGCCCCGTCGGCAGCACATCGGGGCGTGCGCGCGAGGGCGCCCCTGACGGGCCGGGTTCGAGAAAGCGTCCGTCCAGCGCCCGGAGGAAGCCGGCGATTTCCCGCTCACCGCAGGATTGCAGCAGCGGGCGCAGCTCATGATCGATGTAATCGAGCACGGCACGGCTGTGTGTCCATCCGCCATCCGGCCGCCGGCGGCCTGAAACGAGATCCAGGGCCAGCGCCTCCAGCCGCTCCACCGTATCGCCATGGCTGCGCCAGACACCGGGAAGGAGGTTTTCCAGAGCCGGCGGCCGGGGACCCTGCCAGGGATCGGCGAAGACCCAATCGAGCGGATCGAACCCCTCACCCAGATCAAGATCCGCGGCCAGCGCCCGGATCAGCGAGGCATGGCGCCCCCGCCCGTCATGGCGCGGCAGGCGGGTCAGCGCCACCAGCAGCCCGTCGAGCTGTTCGCCTTCCGGCGCCTGACCGAAGATATGCAGCCCGTCGCGGATCTGCAGTTCCTTCAGTTCGCAAAGATAATTGTCGATCCGGCTCAGCGCATCCTCGGTGGAGGCATCATCGCCGATACCGGCATCGCGGCCCAGGCCGCTGATGCGCACCAGTGACAGGATTTCATCCGCCAGATGGGCAAGACGGCGCGGATCGACCCCGGCGGCATCGTAATATTCATCGACCAGACGTTCGAGATCGGCCAGCGGGCCATAGGTTTCCGCCCGTGCCAGCGGCGGCGTCAGGTGATCGACAATGACGGCGGCGGCCCGGCGCTTGGCCTGGGTTCCCTCGCCCGGATCATTGACGATGAAGGGATAGATGTGTGGCAACGGCCCCAGCACCGCTTCCGGCAGGCAGGCGGCGGACAGGGCCACGGCCTTACCCGGCAGCCATTCGAGATTGCCGTGTTTTCCCATATGAACGACGGCCTGAACGCCGGCCTGAGAGCGCAGATGAAAATAGAAGGCCAGATAACCGTGCGGCGGCACCAGATCGGGATCGTGATAGGTGCGC
>CAYXDL010000326.1:0-3395 GCA_964463775.1 uncultured Hyphomicrobiales bacterium | reverse complement strand
GGCCGGCTTCAGGGGTATAGAGATCGACTATAACTGGATCGATGATGAAAGGCGCAGCGCCATCCAGCACCTGCCGCCGCTTCCGCAGGAGAAGTGGACATCCCTTCGCCTGCGCGATTTCCTGACCCTGCCCGGCGCAGGGAGGCAATGCTGGTGGATCGATTTCAAACGTGAAAGGCTTGATGACGGCACCCGCGCCGCCCTGGCCGCCATCAATGCCGATCTGAAACGCGCCGGTCTGCAGGGACGACTGTTCGTGGAAACGACCCGCCGCGATATTTATCGCTATATCCGCCGCAACCATCCCGATATTCTGCCTCTTTACTGGATTCAGCCAAGCTGGTCTCTGTCCCTGCCGGGAAAGATGGCCGAAATTTTCGCCGTCCTCGTCATCGACCGGGCGCCGGCTGTTTCCATCGCGCTGCGTAATCTGAGATTTCCCCTGACCATCTGGACATGGGGGCGGCGGCTGCATGTCTTCGCCCCGGCAAGCGCGGCCGAAATCAAGAGGGCACGGGAGAACGGTGCCGATGTCGTGCTTACCATCCTGCCACCGGATCAGTCCTGATCCGTTCCGTCCGCCTTCCGCAACGGCAGTCGCATCACGAACAGCGCGCCGGAAGCAACCGGATGGCTGGCCACATCCCCGCCATGACGGCGGGCCACAAGACGGACAATCGCCAGGCCGAGCCCGGCACCGTCACCACCCTGAGCGGCACGGGTGAAACGCTCAAAAATGCGTTCATGCATATCAGCCGCAACCCCCCTGCCCTGATCGCGTACGGATATGACCGCCTCGCCCTCCTCGGCGGACAGATCGACCACGATTTCGCCCGCACCATATTTCAGGGCATTGTCGAGAAGATTTTCCAGCGCCATGCCCAGTGCATGTTCATCGCCTTCAACCGGCAAAGGCCCCTCACTTCCCGTCAGCGAGACGCTGCGCCCGGCACGGATGGCTAGAGGAGCCAGCCCGGCAATGGTATCCGCCGCCAGACGGCGCAGATCGAGCACCGGGAAATTCTCTCCCGCCGGGGAGGCCCCCTCCAGCCGGGCCGCCGCCAGCAATTGCGCCACCAGCCGGTTCATCCGCCGCACATCCCCGAGCAACGCATCGCGGTCGGGATGATCGGAAGCCTCAACCCTTGCCGTCAGCACCGCCAGCGGGGTGCGCAGTTCATGCGCGGCGGCGGCGGTGAAACGACGCTGCGTTTCAACACCCTGCTGGAGACGTTCAAGCAGAGTATTGACGGTGCGGACCAGATGGCCGATCTCGGCAGGCAGATCATGCTCCGGCAAAGGACCGAATTTGCCATCCGGTTCCATGCGCGCGGCCTGTGCCGCAATTTCGGCCACCGGTGCCAGCCCCCGGCGTACCGTCACCACGCCAACCCAAAGCGCGATCAGCAGGCTGGGTATCATCCACCACAGGGATGCGCTGACGATTTCACGTACCAGACGCCCCTCCTCCCGCTCCCAGAGGCCGCGCCCGCGCAATACCGCCAGGCGATAGCCCGCAAAATCGGTGACATAGGCATCATAGGGCCTGCCGTTTTCATCGGTGACGCTGAAAAACTGTCGCCCCCGGTTGCCGGGCACCTGCCGGGCGAATGCCGCCGCCGGCGGCGGACGGGCGATAATCACGGAGCCGTCCGCCTCCATCAGCAGGAAACGGACATCGCCGTTATCATTTGCCGACAACCCCGACAGGGCATCCGGGGGTAGAGTCCGTATTCCGGTCTCGCTGCGCCCTTTCAGAAGCGCCCGGAATTCTTCCGCCTGCCGGATGAGCTGGCGATCGCGCACCCGGTCAAGAGCCAGGCTGGTACTGAAAAAAATACCGATACCCGAAAGCACGGCGGCAATAACCGCGACCAGGGCCAGCCGCCAGAGGATTCGCCCTTCAAGTGATGGGGTCATCATCCCTTGCCGTCCGCCATGCCGGTCTCATCAATGCCGATCATGTAACCGACCCCCCGGACAGTATGAATACGCATATCAGCACCTGCCGCCTGTAATTTGCGCCGCAGGCGATAGATATGCACTTCCACGGCATTCGAGGCGACCTCGTCACCGAAAGCATACAGGGATGTTTCGATATCCTCCTTGAGGACGACCTTGCCCGCATGGCGCATCAGATAAGCCAGCAATGCCTGCTCACGCCTGCGCAGGGGCAGGGGTTTTCCGCCGACACGCAGGCTGCGGCCATCCGCCTCCAGCACGGCATTGCCCAGACGGAGTCCCCCTCCCTCCCGCGCCGGGCGGCGCAGCAGGGCGCGGATACGCGCCTTCAGTTCATCGGCATGGAAAGGCTTGGTCAGGTAATCATCGGCCCCGGCATCGAGCCCGGCAACCCGATCCTCGACCGCATCACGCGCCGTCAGAACCAGCACCGGCAGGCGCTGCCCGCGCGCGCGCAGATCGCGCAGCAGCGTCAGGCCATCGCCATCGGGCAGGCCGAGGTCGAGTACCAGCAGATCATAATCCACCGCCCGCAGGGCCGCATCGGCATCGGCCATGGTGGTGAAGCGATCGACGGCATGCCCCTCACCGGCGAGCCGGGCGGCAATGAGTTCGCTTAATGCCTCTTCGTCCTCAAGCAGCAGGACCCTCATGCGTCAGCCTGCCCCGAAGCTGAGAAGACGGTGCGCGGATCATTCCTGCGTTGCCAGCCGGTAGACATAGATTTCGCGGCTGCGATAGGGGCGTGCCATTTCCACCACCAGGGGAACATCGCCAAATCTCTCCCTCCGCTTGGTGCTGACCAGCCTGCCGCCGGGATGCGCGCGGAACCAGGCACCGACATCGGGCGGAGCCACAAATTGCACCGGACGCGTCAGCCGGCCGAGGAAATTGAACTGGCCATGATAATTATCCGCCACGGCCAGGCCCTTGTCCTCATAAGTCTTCAGCAACTGCGCCACCGGCTGCAGATTGAAACGATCCAGCGCCACGGCAGCAGCCTGAAAATGCAGTATGACAAAAAATACCGCCCCTCCCAAGGCAAAGCCGGTCGCCGGACGCAGACGGCCGCTGCGCATGCCCAGATACAGCACCGCCCCGGCCAGCAGGCTGACGGCACCAGCCCAGGGTTCGATATCGGCCACCCAGGCGGGAATGCCCTTTTTCACCAGACCCCGCACCAACGGCAGGCTCCAGGGCACGATGAACAACAGCACACCGGAAATCAGCGGCAACCCGGCCAGTGCCAGGGCATCGCCGCGTCCGGTTTCGCGCCGTTCGCCCAGAAGCCGGCCGATGACCAGAGCCAGCCCGGGGAAAAGCGGAATCAGATAATGGATCTGCTTGCCGCTGACCAAGGACAGGGCGATGAACGGCACCAGCAGCCAGATCAGGCAGAACCGCCCGCCTGAACCGCCGAAGGACGGGCGAAG
>CAYXDL010000325.1:0-3402 GCA_964463775.1 uncultured Hyphomicrobiales bacterium | reverse complement strand
AGCCGCCCCGAATCCTGCGAGCGGATACGGATTCTGTTCATGTCCGCGGGATCGCTGCGGTCCTGCGGGCGGGCGCGCAGCACGATATCGCGATCCTCGCCGCCCTGCTCGAAACGGCCGATGCGTCGTCCGCCGAGCACGGTTTCCAGTGTGCGGCCGATATCCTCGATCGAAAGGCCGAGCGCGGCGGCGCGGTCGCGGTCGATGGCGATTTTCAGCTCCGGCCGGCCGGCGCGGTAACCGGAGGCGGGGTTGATGAGCAGCGGGCTGGCTTCCGCCGCCTGCACCAGGCGGTCGACCCAGTCGGCAATGCGGGCATAATCCGATCCGCCGATGCTGACATTGACGGCGGCCCCGGCGGAACGCTGGCCCAGACTGGCCGGGGGAAAGGCGAAGGCGCGCACACCCGGCACCGCTGCCAGACGGGGATACAGCCTGCCGATATAGGCTTTCAGGGATATGCTGCGCTTTTCCCACGGCCGCAGCCTGACGATAAAGAAGGCACGGTTCGATTCGCCGGGGCGTCCGAAGGCGGGGGCGATGATGGTGATGATCCGCTGCAGCGGGCCGTTTTCCAGATCGGGCAGCAACAGGTTCTCGATCTCCAGCGCATAGCGGCGGGTATAGGCAAAGCCCGATCCCTCCGGCGCGCTGGCCGAAATGTAGAACACGCCCCGATCCTCTGCCGGGGCCAGTTCACCGGGCAGCTGGCGGTAAAGGATGATAGCGGCGAAGGATATAACGATCACTCCGGCCAGAACGATCAGGGGAATGCGGCACAGGAATCCGAGGATGGCCTGATACAGGTCGCCGAAACGGCCCAGCGGGCGATTGCCGTCGGTCTTGCCGGCATTGCGGTGCGGGCGCAGCAGGCGGGCGCACATGACCGGGGTCAGTGTCAAAGCCACGAAGCTGGAGATAATGACGGCGGCGGCGATGGAGACGCCGAATTCCGAAAACAGCCTGCCGGTATTACCCTGAAGGAAGGACAGGGGAACGAAGGTGACCGCCAACACCACCGTGGTGGCGATGACGGCGAAGCCGATCTGGCGGGTGCCGTTGCGCGCGGCATCAGGCGCGCTTTCCCCCTGATCGAGACGGCGGTGATTGTTTTCCAGCACGACGATGGCATCGTCGACCACCAGCCCGATTGCCAGCACCAGGGCCAGCAGGGTCAGCACATTGACCGAATAGCCGAGCATCAGCAACACCGCCAGTGTGGCGACAACCGAAACCGGAATGGCGACAACGGGAATGAGGGTGGCGCCGGGATGGCGCAGAAACAGGAAGATCACGCCGGTAACCAGCGCCATGGCAATGGCCAGGGCCTTGAAGACCTCACTCATGGAGCGGCTGATGAAAACGCTCTGATCATAGGAGACTTCCAGCTTCATGTCGGCGGGCAAATCGGCGCGGATGCGGGCCAGCACCTCCTTGACGCCGCGGGCCACCTGCAGGGTGTTGGCTCTGGCCTGGCGGATGATGCCGATGCCGATGCCGGGCGTGCCGTTGGCACGCAGTTCGGTCTGTTCATTGTCGGGGGCCAGGGCGATGCCGGCCACTTCCCCTAGGCGGATGGGGTAATCGTTACGCCTGGCGATGATGATATCGGCGAATTGTTCCGGTGTTGTCAGCGAGGTGGAAGGCTTGACGGTGAATTCACGTAAGCCCGTTTCGATTCTTCCGGCGGGCAGGGAGATGTTCTGACTTCGGATCGCGGCCTCGACATCGGCCACTGTCAGCCGCCGGGCGGCCAGGGCATCGAGATCGAGGCGGATGCGCATGGCCAGCCTCCGCCCGCCGCCGACGAAGGCGCGAGCGACACCGTCCACGGCGGCGAAACGGTCCAGCAGGAATCGTTCCGCGAATTCGGTCAGGGCGATATTGTCGCGTTCATTGCTGGTCAGGCCCAGCCAGATCATGGCGTTGGCATCGGCATCCGCTTTGGCGATGCGCGGGGCGTCGATGCCTTCAGGCAGGCGGCGGATCGCCCGTGATACGGCGTCACGGATATCATTGGCGGCGCTTTCGATATCGCGGGAAAGACTGAATTCCACGGAAATGGAGGACGACCCCTCGCGGCTGGTCGAATCCATGCGCCGGATACCCGGGATGCCGCCCAGGGCATCTTCCAGCACGCGGGTGATCTGGCGTTCGACCACTTCGGCCGATGCCCCGGCATAATTGGTGGAGACGGAAATGACCGGCGCGTCGATATCGGGATATTCGCGTACCGGCAGCCGTGTCAGGGCGAACAGCCCGGCCAGCAGCAGCACCAGGTTGACGACAATGGTCAGAACCGGGCGGCGGATGGCGATATCCGAGAGCAGAAACATCTTATTGCCTGCTCTGCCCGGTTTCCCTGATGGTGACGGGGCGCCCGTCGCGCAGGCGGTCACCGCCTGCGGTAACGACCATTTCTCCCTCATCAAGGCCGGAGAGCACTTCCACCAGATGACCCCGGCGCCGGCCGGTGCGTACCGATATGCGCCGCGCCCTGCCATCGCGGATGGCGAACAGGTAGGTGCCCCCGGTCGACAGCAGCACCGCGGATTCGGGCACGAAGATACCGGGACGTTTTTCACCCAGGGTCATGTCGACGGACAGGAACATCCCCGGGCGCAGGATTCCGTCGCGATTACCGATCTCGCCAATAACGGTAATGGCGCGGGTGACGGGATCGATGCGCGAATCGATGGCCGTGATCCTGCCGGTAAAGCGCCGTTTCGGATAGGCGACGGATCGTGCCGTGAAGTCCAGCCCGGTGCGCAGCCCTGCCAGCAGGGTTTCCGGCACGTCGAAACGCAGTCTGACGATACTGGCATCATCAAGCGTGGTGATGGCATCGCCCGGGCGCAGCAGGGCGCCGTGTCCGATATCGGAGAGGCCGAGCCTGCCGGCAAAAGGCGCCCGGATGGTATAATCGCGTAGCCGGGTACGGATGCGCTCCATCGCCGCTTTTTCGATCGCTTCCTGGGCGGCGAGTTCATCGACACGGGCCTGGGGTATGTTGCGGCTGCGTTTCAGCTTCAGCGCCCGTTCCAGAAGCTGGCGTGCATTGCGCAGGCGGGCCTCGGCCTCGGCCAGTTCGCTTTGCACCTCGCGGTCGTCCAGCCTGAGCAGAATTTTCCCTGCGGGAACCTTCTCGCCGTCCCTGAACAGAATTTCGGTCACGATGGCGGACACCTTCGCCCGCAGGGTCACCGCCTCGCGCGCCGATGTGGTGCCGATGGCCGAAAGCCGTTCGGCGAAGGCCAGGCGCTGGGCCACGACCTGGCCGGTGAACCCGCAGCCCAGCAGGAGGACGGCGCGATCGTCGCCAGCGTGGGCGCCGCTCACGGAAGCCAGTCCTTGACGATGGTGGCGATGTTGTCGGGCAGGCCGTCGAGGAGCGAGAAGCGG